>JAEWAD010000082.1 GCA_023391905.1 Pseudomonadota bacterium
GTCATCGCCGCGATCGCGAGCGACAGCGCGGACACGGCGTCCATCACGCCTTCCTTGTCTTCCTGCATGTCCTTGGCATAGGCGAGCGGCAGCCCCTTCATGACGATCAACAGACCGTTGAGCGCGCCGATGATGCGGCCGGTCTTGGCGCGCACCAGCTCCGCAGCATCCGGGTTGCGCTTCTGCGGCATGATCGACGAGCCGGTGGTGAACTTGTCGGAAAGCTTGATGAAGCGGAACTGCGCCGACGACCAGATCACGATCTCCTCGGCGAAGCGGGAGAGGTGGATGGCGCACAGGCTGGCCGCCGCCAGCGCCTCGATGACGAAGTCGCGGTCGGAGACGCTGTCGAGCGAGTTGGCGGTCGGCCGGTCGAAGCCGAGCGCGGCGGCCGTCTGGAAGCGGTCGATCGGGAACGATGTGCCGGCCAGCGCCGCGGCGCCGAGCGGGTTCTCGTTCAGGCGGCGACGGGCGTCCTGGAAGCGGCCGCGGTCACGGCCGATCATCTCGACATAGGCCAGCATGTGGTGGCCGAAGGTCACCGGCTGGGCGCTCTGCAGATGGGTGAAGCCCGGCATCACCTGACCGGCATGGGCGAACGCCTTGTCGGCGAGCGCCACCTGCAGGTCGCGCAGCGCCGCGTCCATCGCGTCGATCGTGTCGCGGACCCAGAGCTTGAAATCGGTCGCCACCTGGTCGTTGCGCGAACGGGCCGTGTGCAGGCGGCCGGCGGCGTCGCCGATCAGCTCCTTCAGGCGCGATTCGATGTTGAGGTGGATGTCCTCGAGGGCGCGCGAGAACTTGAACTCGCCCGCTTCGATTTCACGCAGGATGGCGTCTAGACCTGCCGTGATCTTTTCGGCATCGTCCGCGCCGATGATGCCCTGACGGGCGAGCATGGCGGCATGGGCCTTCGAGCCGGCAATGTCCTGACGGTAGAGCTTCTGGTCGAAACCGATCGACGCATTGATCTCTTCCATGATGGCGGCCGGGCCTTCGGAGAAGCGGCCGCCCCACATCGAATTGCTCATGTACCCTCTCTTTGGAGGCAGGACGGAATGAACGAGACGCGCGGTCAATCGCGGCGCTGGACGGTAATCGGCCTTGCCGCGATCGCTGGCATCGCGACGGGAGTCGCGGCGGTATACGTGACGGAGACCCGCAATGGCAACGCCGTCGTTGACGCGGCCGGCGTCGACTGCGCGCCGGCGATCGAGGCGGCCGGCCTGCTGGCGCCGTTCGCCAAGGGCGATGTCGCCGCGTTCCGCGTCGCCACCGAGCCGGCGCGCCTGAGCGATCTGTCGTTCCAGAACGCCGCCGGCGACAAGGTCTCGATCGCCGATTTCGCCGGCAAGACTGTGCTCCTGAACCTCTGGGCCACCTGGTGCGCGCCGTGCCGGCAGGAGATGCCGGCGCTCGACCGCCTGGACGCAGCGCATGAGGGCAAGGACTTCTCGGTCGTCGCCGTCTCGATCGATACCCAGGATCCGGCCAAGCCGAAGGCATTCCTCGACGAGATCGGCGTCAAGTCGCTCGCCTTCTACGGCGATCCGACGACCGGCATCTTCTCGGGCCTGAAGGGCAAGGGCATGGCCGTCGGCCTGCCGACCACGGTGCTGATCGACGGCAAGGGCTGCGCGCTCGGCGTCATGTCGGGCCCGGCGGAGTGGGATTCCGAAGACGCCAAGGCGCTGGTCAAGGCCGCGCTCGGCGACGCCTGAGGCAGCCCGGCGGGTGGTGGCGCGGACGGGCCGCGCCGCCCAGGCTCAGCGCGTCGGGACGGGATGCTCGCCGCGATAGTCGTAGAAGCCGCGATTGGTCTTGCGGCCGAGCCAGCCGGCCTCGACATATTTCACCAAGAGCGGGCAGGGGCGGTACTTCGAATCCGCCAGGCCCTCATAGAGCACCTGCATGATCGACAGGCAGGTGTCGAGGCCGATGAAATCGGCGAGTTGCAGCGGCCCCATCGGATGGTTGGCGCCGAGCTTCATTGCCGTGTCGATCGCGTCGACCGTGCCGACGCCCTCGTAGAGCACGTAGATCGCCTCGTTGATCATCGGCAGCAGGATGCGGTTGACGATGAAGCCGGGGAAGTCCTCGGAGACGGTCGCCGTCTTGTTCAGCCGCGCCACATAGCCCTTGGACGCCTCGAAGGTCTCGTCGCCGGTGGCGATGCCGCGGATCAGCTCGACCAGCTGCATGACCGGGACCGGGTTCATGAAGTGGATGCCGATGAAGCGCTCGGGACGGTCGGTCGCCGAGGCGAGGCGCGTGATCGAGATCGACGAGGTGTTGGTGGCGAGCATCGCCTCCGGCTTCAGCGCCGGGCAGATGCTGGCGAAGATCTTGCGCTTGGTCTGCTCGTCCTCGGTCGCCGCCTCGATGACGAGGTCGCAGGTGGAGAGCGCGTCGACGTCGGCGGCCGCCTTCACGCGGGCGATGGCCGCCTTGCGGTCCTCCTCGCTGATGCGGCCGGAATGGACCTGGCGGGCCAGATTGCCGTCGATGGTGGCGAGGCCCTTGCGGATGCGCTCTTCGGCGAGGTCGTGGATGAAGACCTCGTAGCCGGCAAGCGCGCTGACATGGGCGATACCATTGCCCATCTGACCGGCTCCGATGACGCCGATCGTCGTAATGGCGGTGCTCATGCCCCAAGGGCTCCTTTGCGTATCAATGTCGTTCTGAAATGGGTGCGGCCGTGCACGATGCCCGAAGGGCAGTCGAGCACGGCCGGCGGGATTGTCAACCGGCGCCGGTAAACGCTTAGTTTGCGAGCGCCTTGGTCAGGGCCGGAACGACCGTGAACAGGTCGTCGACGAGGCCGTAGTCGGCGACCTGGAAGATCGGCGCGTCGCCGTCCTTGTTGATCGCGACGATGACTTTCGAGTCCTTCATGCCGGCGAGGTGCTGGATCGCGCCGGAAATGCCGATCGCGATGTAGAGCTCCGGCGCGACGACCTTGCCGGTCTGGCCGACCTGCAGGTCGTTGGCGGCGTAGCCGGCGTCGACCGCCGCGCGCGAGGCGCCGATCGCCGACTTGAGCTGGTCGGCAAGCGGGGCGATCACTTCCTGGAACTTGTCGGCCGAGCCCAGCGCGCGACCGCCCGAGACGATGACGCGGGCCGAGGCGAGTTCCGGACGGTCGGAGACCGAGAGATCCGCGCCGACGAAGCTGGAAAGGCCGGAATCGGCCGGCGCCGCAATCGTCTCGACCGGCGCGTTGCCACCCGTCGCGGCCCCCC
>JAEWAD010000162.1 GCA_023391905.1 Pseudomonadota bacterium
AAGGACGGCCGGACCGGCCGGATCCTCACCATCGGCTCCGTCAACTCCTTCATGGCCGAGCCGGAAGCGTCCGCCTATGTCGCGGCCAAGGGCGGCGTCGCCATGCTGACCCGCGCCATGGCCGTCGACCTCGCCCGCCACGGCATCCTCGTCAACATGATTGCCCCCGGCCCCGTCGACGTGACCGGCAACAACACCGGCTACAGCGAACCGCGCCTCGCCGAGCAGGTCCTCGACGAGGTGGCGCTGGGCAGGCCCGGCCTGCCGGAGGAAGTGGCGACCGCCGCGGTCTTCCTGGCCGAGGACGGGTCGAGCTTCATCACCGGCTCGACGATCACCATCGACGGCGGCCTCTCCGCCATGATCTTCGGCGGCATGCGGGAAGGCCGACGCTGATGCGCCCCCTCCCCGCCCGGCATGGTTCAGATGATGGAGGGCGGGCATTGCAGGCGATCGACGCAGGCGAGCGCCAGATCCGCATGGCGGCGGGCATCCTTCAGCGTGAAGGCGAGATGGCCGGGCAGCAGCGTGTCGAACTCGCGCGCCGCGAGCACCCGCACCGTCTCGCAGATCGCGGCGATGTCGCAATCGGCGATGTCCTGGATCGCCACCTTGCCGCCATGGAACAGCGCGTCGCCGGCGACGAGCATGCGCCGGCGCGGCGTCGTCACCAGATAGGAGACGTGGTCGCGGCTGTGGCCGGGCGTCGGGATCATCTCGACCGTCACGTCGCCGAAGCGCTGGATGTCTCCCGGGGCCCAGACGCGATCGACCGGGCAGGCGCGATAGGCATAGTCCAGCGGATAGACGCCGCCGCGCTTCGCCTTGCCGAGGCTGATCGCTTCCTCGTCGCCGGAAGCCACCATCGCCGCCGTAGCCGCGCCGGCATGCACCGTCAGGCCGAGCCGCTCGCGCAAGACCGCGGCGCCGCCGGAATGGTCGGCATGGCCATGTGTCAGGAACAGGTGGCGGATCCGCGCCGGATCGATGCCGTCCCCGGCGAGCACGTCGAAGACCTCGTTCGGAAAGCGTCCGGCACCAGCATCGAACAGCAGCCAGCCATCCTCGGCCTCGACCAGGAAGACGTTGCAGTCATAATTGTCGGTCAGGTCGAACCCGCCGCCGCCGCTCATCACCAGATAGAGCCCCGCCTCGATACGCATCGCCTCACCGTCTCCCCGTTTCCACGACGCCACCCCTCGGGGCCGTGCCGATCACCGCATTTCTAGACATCGAGCCGCCGGCCCGGCCGACGGTGAAACCGCATCACGAAGGACACCAAACATGCATACGGGCGCCTTTTCCGACATCGACTGGGACAAGGACGGCAAGCAGGTCGGCTTCTTCAGCTTCCCCTATTCGATCGACCGCTCGCCCTACTACCAGATCAAGATGCCGGTCTGCCGGATCAAGAACGGCGACGGCCCGAGCCTGGTGCTGATGGCCGGCAACCATGGCGACGAATATGAGGGCGAGCTGACGCTCCTGAAGGCGATCCGGCTGATCGAGGCCGCCGACATCCGGGGCTCGCTGACCATCCTGCCGGCGGCCAACACCCCGGCCGTGATGGCGGCGAAGCGCTGCTCGCCCTTCGACGGCGGCAACATGAACCGCGCCTTCCCCGGCAATCCCTATGGCGGCCCGACCCAGCGCATGGCGCATTACATCGAGCACGAGATCTTCCCGCGCCACGAAGTCGTGCTCGACCTGCATTCCGGCGGCACCAGCATGGACCACCTGATCTGCAGCCTCATCGAGCGGCTGGGCGATGCCGAGCGTTACGCGCGGGGGCTGGAGCTGATGAAATCGATGCGCCTGCCCTATGGCATGATCGCCGACAACGGCCCGGACTCGCCGACCTCGATGGCGGCGGCGCTCCGCGCCGGCTGCATCGCGCTGTCGGGCGAGTTCGGCGGCGGCGCGACCGCGACCAAGGCGACGATGGCGGTGACGCAGCGCGCCGTCGACAACCTGCTGCAGGCCGTCGGCATCACCGACAGGCCGATCCTCTACACCGATACAGATCGCGGCCCGGAGACGGTCGTACTGGCGACCGGCGGCCAGTCGCTCTTCGTCTATGCCGAGCGCGAGGGCTGGTTCGAGCCGGCCGTCGAGATCGGCGACACGGTAGCGGCGGGCGACGTGGCCGGCTGGCTGCATGACCTGGAGCGGCCGCTGGAGGCGCCGCTGGAACTGCGCTTCCAGGAGGGCGGCATCGTGCTGTCGCGCCGGCTGCACACACACAGCCAGTCGGGCGACAGCCTGCTCAACCTGGCCCGGTTCGCCTGAGCCGGCCGTGGCTGGAACGGGCCGGCCCACCGGCCGGTCCGGACGAATGAGGATCATCGCGGCGCGTCCTGCGGTGAGGATCGGGTTCAGCAACGGACCTTGACCGGCAAGGTCACCATGCTAGGCTTCCTTTGTAATGAATTCAATTCTGTAACTATGGAATAAATTCATCGCCGTCGGCGAGCGATCGGAGTTCAAGGCGCGGCAGACTTCAAGGACCGCGCCGCCCCGTCCCGCCGGCACACCGCATCCAGGGTTCAGCAACGGGGAACGACATGCTGAGATCCAATTTCAAGACGGCCACGGCCGCGCTTCTCGCCACGCTCCTGTCCGGCACGGCCGCCCTTGCCGACATCACCATCCTGGCCTGGCCCGGCGAGCCGTCGGAATCCGCCTTCCGCAAGGTGCTCGACCTCTACAATACGACGGAAGGCGCCAAGAACAACTCGAAGGCCTCCGTCATCTATTTCAGCCAGCAGGGCTTCAAGGAGAAGATGCTGGCCGACGTCGCCGCGGGCTCGAAGGAGTTCGACGTGATGCTGACGGCGACCTATGACGTCGGCCTCTACGCGCCCTTCATGACGCCGATCGACGACATCATCACCGAGGACGTCTACAAGGTCGTCTCCAAGAACTCGATCGAGACGCAGAAGTATGAGGGCAAGACCTACGGCATCCCGACCGACCTCAGCCTGCACTTCCTCTATTACCGCAACGACCTGATCGACCAGCTGAATTCCGATCCGGCCTGGAAGGCGAAATACGAGGAGATCTCCGAGAAGATCCTCGGCAAGAAGCTGTCGCCGAAGCCGGCCGACCAGTGGGACTGGGACGATTTCATCGCCTCGGCGCTGTTCTTCACCAAGTCGATCAATCCCGACAGCCCGACCCGCTACGGCACCGTGCTGCAGATGAAGAACCTGCTCTACAACATCATGCTGTGGCAGGGCACGGTCGCCTCGAACGGCGGCGACTGGCGCGACAAGGACGGCAACATCACCATCGACTCGCCGGCCTACAAGCGCGGCCTCGAGATCTACAAGATCATCACCGACAACGAGGCGACGCCGGGCGACAGCTCGACCTATGAATATGGCGAGGCCAACAGCGTCTTCGGCGCCGGCCAGGTCGCCTTCATGCTGCAGTGGAACGCCGCCGTGCCGGAGTTCAACGACGCGACCAAGTACCCGGCCGTCGCCGGCAAGCTCGGCCTCAGCCACGAGCCGGCCGGCTCGGAAGGCCCGAAGACCCACTTCCACAGCCTCGGCCTCGGCATCAACAAGAACTCCGACAAGCAGGACGAGGCGAAGAAGTTCCTCTCCTGGCTCGGCAGCTCCGACGCCATGACGCTCTACGCCAAGGAAGGCGGCTCGCCGCCGCTTGCCGAGGGTCCGCTGGCGGTGATCGCCGCCGACCGGCCGGAAATGGCGCTGATGGGCGAGCACGCCGCCAAATACGGCTTCGTCATGAACGGCGGCACCAGCGCCAAGGCGCTCGGCATCTACACCAACCAGGCCGAGAACTTCACCGGCTACTGGACCGGCGAGATCGAGCAGGACGAGGCGATCGCCAACGTCACCGCCGACATGAAGAAGGCATTCGCGCCCTAAGCCACCTGCCCACTGAACGGACTGTCGCGGCCCCACCCGCGGCAGTCCCGGCCCCGGAGCGAGAATGTCCGACGCGACCAGTTTCGAACAACAGCAGCGCGCCTCGGCGCGGGTCCTGCTCGTGCCCCTCTGCCTGTTCATGGCCGCGCTGCTCGGCTTCCCGACGCTGATCAACCTTTGGTATTCGTTCAGCGACGTGTCGTTCCAGAACCTGGTCGGCAGCTTCGTCGGCCTCGACAATTACGTCGCCGCGCTCTCCAATCCGAAGATGTGGCAGGCGCTCGGCTTCTCGCTGAAATTCGCCGTCATCTGCACGGTGATCGAGGTCGCCGCCGCCCTCGTCCTCGTCTTCATCCTGCATCCGCTGCTGGTGAAGCGGCCCTGGATGACCGCCATCCTGATGCTGCCGATGATGGTGTCGCCGGCGCTGATGGGCGTGATGTACCGGCTGATCCTAAACGAGTTCACCGGTCCGATCCCCGTCTATCTCGAGATGATGGGCTACGGCGTCAACTTCCTCGGCCGCGGCAACATCTACAAGACCATCGTCGCCATCGAGGTGCTGCAGTGGACGCCGTTCGCGTTCCTGATCCTGCTCACCGCGCGCCAGACCATTTCCTATGAGCTGGAGGAAGCCGCCGCCGTCGACGGCGCCACCGGCTTCCGCTCGAGCTTCCACATCCTGCTGCCGCTGATGATACCGGCGCTGGTGATCGTGCTGTTCGTGCGCTTCATCGACAGCTTTCGCGTCTTCGACCACATCTACGTGCTGACCGGCGGCGGTCCCGGCAACCTCACCACCTCGATCAGCATCTACATCTACAAGCTGTTCTTCGTGCAGCACACGCTGGGCGAGGCGGTCGCCGTCTCGATCCTGCTGCTCCTGATGTCGCTCGCGCTGATCGCCTCGGCAATGCGCCTCGTCGTGCGGAGGAGCTGAGATGATCGTCACCCGCCGCTCCCGCCTCGACGGCGTCGTTCACGCCGGCCGCTGGATCGTCTTCGTCGCCGTCGCCATCCTGGTCAATTTCCCGGTGCTGTCGACCATCCTGACCTCGTTCAAGACCAACGCCGACATCAACGCCTATCCGCCGAAATGGATCTTCGAGCCGACGCTGGAGCACTATCGCGCCGTGCTCGCCTCGCCGAACATCGACTACGGCCACTACATCCTGAACAGCGTCATCATCGCGACGACCGGCACGCTCTTCGCCATCCTGCTGACGCTGCCGGCCGCCTATGCGATGGCGCGGCACAAGATCGGCACCGGCTGGCTGCTGCCGGTCATCACCAACCTGCGCGCCCTGCCGCTGATCATCTTCGCGATCCCGTTTTACTTCATGTACAAGCAGGTCGGCCTGCTCGACACCCGGCTCGGCCTCGCGCTCATCTCCTGCATCATCAACATCCCGGTCGCGCTGGTGCTGTTCGTCGGCTTCGTCCAGGACGTGCCGCGCGAGCTCGACGACGCGGCGCGGATCGACGGCGCCTCGATGTGGAAGACGCTGTGGCATGTCGTGCTGCCGCTGAGCCGGCCGGTAATGCTGGCCGTGTTCCTGCTCTCCTTCATCTATAGCTGGAACGAGTTCCTGTTCGGCCTGATCCTGACGACCAAGAGCGCCGTGCCGGTGACGGTCGGCGCCACCTTCTTCGTCACCTCGCGCGGGATCGAATGGGGCCCGACCTCGGCCGCCATCACCCTCGGCATCCTGCCGCCGCTGATCCTCGGCCTGTTCGCCTATCCCTATATCGGCAAGTCGATGCTTGCCGGCGCCGTCAAGGGCTGACCGCCCCGTCCATCGTTCGTCTCACGGTGATGCCATGCAACCGACCGCCTATACCGACGCCGCCCGCCGCATTCGCGGCCATGTCCGCCGCACGCCGCTGGTGCCGGCCGCGCCCTCGCCTCGCCGAGCAGAGGGGGCTGATCTCTGGTTCAAGCCGGAATGCCTGCAGGTCTCCGGCTCGTTCAAGGCGCGCGGCGCGTTCAACGGCGTGCTGTCGCTGCCGGACGACGTGCGGAAGCGCGGCGTCGTCACCGCGTCGGGCGGCAATTTCGGCGCGGCGATCGCCTATGCGGCGGAACAGCTCGGCGTACCGGCCAGCATCTGCGTGATGACGACCTCCACCGAGCTCGCCCGCAAGCGCATCGCGTCCTATGGCGCCGAACTGCACGTCGTCGGCCAGTTCTGGGACCTCTCCTGGGAGGCCGGGCGCAAGCTCGCCGAGGAACGCGGCGGCGCGCTACTGCATCCCTTCGCCGACGAGGCGACGATCGCCGGCCAGGGCACGATCGGGCTCGAGATCCTCGAGGACATGCCCGACGTCGACACCGTCGTCGTGTCGATCGGCGGCGGCGGCCTGATCGCCGGCATCGCCGAGGCGATCAAGCAGCGCAAGCCCGGCGTACGCGTCGTCGGCGTCGAGACGGTCGGCTGCCCGACGCTCTACGAGGCCCGCAGGGCCGGCCATCCGGTCATGCTCGAAAACGTCGTCACCAACGTCCCGATCCTCGCGGCGCGGTCGACCGAGCCGATCAATTTCGAGATCATCGAGCGCTGCGTCGACGAGATCGTGCTGGTGCCGGAGGACGAGCCGGTCGGCGCGGCGGAATGGATGTGGAAGAACACCGGCCTCGCCGTCGAGCTCGGCGCCGCGACGGCCGCCGCCGCCGTCCTCAACGGCCACGTCCAAGTCGCGCCCGGCGAGAAGACGGTGGTCGTCCTCTGCGGCAGCGGCCATGACGGGCTGGGGCTGAAGGGCTGAGGGGCCATTACCGGCCTTCAACATCCTGAGGAGGCTTGCGGCAGCAAGCCGTCTCGAAGGACGCACGGCCTTCGAGAGCTGCAGAACCACTCTGCGTGCTTCGAGACGGCCCTTCGGGCCTCCTCAGCATGTTGAGAATGGTGATGCGCAACGCCCCCCTCAGGGCGAGGGAGAGCCGGACAACCCGCTCGCCGTCATCCCGGGCTTGACCCGGGATCCATCCAGCCGGGTTCTGGGGCGCCTGGACGGTCACGCCTTGCGCGGCATGGATCCCCGCCTTCGCGGGGATGACGAGGACCGCACGACACGGGACCGCGGGTCCCCCTCGCCCGCCCTACCCCTTGGCGCGCTTTTCCAGCATCGCGAAGAACACCACGGTCATCGCCAGCACGATGACGAGCAGCACGAAGGCGGCGGCCGCGCCCTCGTTGATCGAGAGGCCGAGGAAGGCCTGGCGGTAGGCGAAGAAGCTAAGCACCTCGGTGGCCGTGCCGGGGCCGCCCTTGGTCAGCACATAGGGCAGGTCGTAGGTGCGGAATTCGTTGATCAGCTGGATGATGACGGTGATCGCGGCGACCGGGCGCAGCATCGGCAGCGTCAGGAACCAGAACTGTTGCAGCGGACGGGCGCCGTCGACCTCGGCCGCCTCGTAGGGCTCGCGCGGCAGCGAGGCGAGGCCCGCCGCCAGGATCAGGATGACAAAGGACATCTGCTGCCAGACATCGATGAAGGCCATGGTCCAGAGCGCCAGGTTGGGCGATCCGAGCCAGTCGAAGCGCGGCAGGCCGATCGTCTCCATCAAATGGTTGATGATGCCGAGATTGGGCTGCAGCAGCATGCGCCAGATCAGCGCCACGCTGACCGGCGACATCGCCATCGGGATGGTGAGGATGGCGAAGTAGATCGGCTTGGTCCTGACGACGCGGTTCAGCATCAGCGCGATGCCGAGGCCGACGACGAACTGCACGGCGACGGTGACGACCGAATACTTCACGGTCAGCCAGGTCGCGTTCCAGAAGCGCTCGTTCGCCATCATGGTGGCGAAGTTGTCGACGCCGACGATCGGCAGGATGGCCGGCTTCATCAGCGTGTAGGACGAGACCGAGAGCAGGCAGGCATAGAGCAGCGGAAAGCCCATGACGATGGCGAGCAGCAGCATGCCCGGCGCGGCGAAGCCCCAGCCGATGCGGATCTCGCGCTCTGCAAATCTCTTCCAGCCCGTCATCACTCTACCGTCCGCTGTTGCGTCATGCGCGGCCGTGCCGCGCGGGTGTCCGGAGCGCGGCGGGCCGCCGCGCTCCGTCGTGTCTTCAGGGCCGACTTACTTGGCCAGCAGTTCCTCGAGACCCTTGTGGGCCGCCTCGAGCGCCGCGTCGGTCGTCACCTCGCCGCCACCGGCCTGCGACAGGCTGGTGCCGAGCACGTCCTCGTACTGCGCCGAATAGGCGAAGATCGGGAACGACTTGCCGGTCGCCACGACGTCCTGGGCGGTCTTGTAGTAGGGGTACTTCTCCAGCACCTTGGCGTCCGTGTAGACGTCGGCGCGGACCGGCGCATGGCCCTGCAGGGCGCGGGCGACGGAGACGTCCTTGCTCTGCACCCACTGGATGAACTTCCAGGCGGCTTCCTGCTCTTCCGGGGTCACATTCTTCGGAATGCCCCAGCCCCAGCCGCCGCTCTCGCCATGACCGCCGGGCATGACCGACAGCGCGACCTTGCCGGCGACCTCGGGGCACTTCTCGGCATTGTCGACCTGCGGCAGCATCCACCAGTAGGTGACCATGCTGAACGCCTTGCCGCTGCACATCAGGCGCAGCGTGTCGTCGAGCGTCGCCGAGAGCGCGCCCTGCTGGGCACCGTTCTTGATGTTGTCGACATAGAGGTCGATCGCCACCTTGCCCTCGGGGCTGTTGAGCGTGACCTTCTTGCCGTCGCCGAGATAGGAACCGCCGGCCGAGAACAGGTAGTTCGAGAACTCCATGCTGTTCGGATCGCCGCGCTGGCCCTGCATCGCCGCGCCGGCGACGTCGGCATTCGCCTTCATGAACTTCGAGATCTCGACATAGTCGGCGAGCGTCGTCGGAACGGCGAGTTCCTTGCCGGTCGCGGCCTTGAAGGCTTCCTTGAGCTTCGGATCCTCGAGCAGGTCCTTCCGGTAGAGCAGGCCCATCGAGTAGTTGTACATCGGCAGGATCTGGAGGCTGTCCTCCGTGCGGCCGAGCAGGTCGAGGGTCGACGGGATGAACGGCGACAGGTCGTAGTTCGACTTCTCGACGAACGGCTTCAGGTCGGCGAGCCAGCCGGCGGCCGGGAATTCACCGGCCCAGAGGAAGTCGACCTCGAGCAGGTTGTAGTAGCTCTGCGGCGAGACAAGCTGCGACACCAGCTTGTCGTGCATGTCGCCATAGCCGATCTTCTCGAACTCGACCTTGATGCCGGTCTCCTTCTCGAAATCGGGCAGCATCGCCTCGATGATCTGCGTCTCGGGCACGTCCTCCATGAGCGCCCGCAGCACGATCTCGTCGGCATTGGCGGGCGAAGCCGCCATCAGCGCGCCGATGCCGGCGGCCGCATACAGAACTTTCTTCAGCGTCATTGATGTTCTCCCTCTCTCTGCCGGCAGTGCCCGGGTCCCTCCGGGCCTATTTGACACCGCCGAACGTCAACCCCTGGATGATGAAGCGCTGGATGAAACGCGATGCGATGACGAGCGGCAGGATGGCCAGCACCACGCCCGCCGAAACCTTGGCGATCTGCACCCCGTTCGAGGTCTGTAGCGCCGCCAGCGAGACGGGGATCGTCGCCGTCTGCGGCCCGCTCAGGACGAGCGCGAACAGGAATTCGTTCCACGACAGGATGAAGCCGAGCACGCCGGCCGCCGCGATGCCGGGCAGCGACACCGGCACGACGATGCGCCAGAACGCGCCCCAGGCGGTGGCGCCGTCGGTCTGCGCCGCCCATTCCATATCGACCGGCACGCCCTCGAAGAAGCCCATCAGGATCCAGGTCAGGAACGGCAGGTTCAGCGCCGAATAGACGAGGATCAGGCCGGGCAGCGAGTTGGTCAGGCCGGCGCCGCGCAAAAGCGCGAAGGCGGGCAGCACCAGCGCCACGGGCGGCAGCATCTGGGTGGCGAGCACGACGAAGCGGGCGAAGCGGCCGCCGGTGCGGAAGCGGGCGAAGGCGTAGCCGGTGCAGGCCGCGAAGGGCAGCGCCAGGACGACGGAGCCGAGCGCCACGATCAGGCTGTTGACGTAGAAGGTGCCGAAGCGGTTCTTCTCGAACAGGCCGGCATAGTTGTCGAGCGTGAACGCCGGCAGGATCTCCGTGCTGTAGGACATCGATTCCGGCACGAAGCTGGTGCGCAGCGCCCAAAGCGGCGGCAGGAGCACGACCACGCATGCCAGGATCAAACCGAAATGCAGGCCGAACTTGCGCATGGGTTCCTCGCCCTGATTAGCGGCCGACCGGCAGAGGCGGCCGCGCGACCACCTTGCCGGTTTCGGCATCGAAAAGATGCATGGGCTCGACGTCGACATAGAGATCGACGGTCGAGTCGACGGGCGCGAAGAAATGCCGTCCGAGGCGCGCCTGGATCTCGACGGGCTTGTCGCGGCCGACCATGCCGATCAGCACGTTCTCGGCGCCCAGCGCCTCGACGGCCACGACCTTGACGGAAATGCGCTGCCACTCGGGCCGCGCCTGCGTCTCGTAGATGTCCTCGGCGCGGATGCCGGCCGTGATCGGCCCGCCCGCCTTATGGACATAGGGCAGATAGTGCTTGCGCGGCACGGTGAGGCGCGTCTCCGCGTCGACCCGGACGACCAGGTCCTCGCCCTCGTGCTCGAGTTGCGCGCCGACCAGGTTCATCGGCGGCGTCGCCAGGAAGCGCGCCACGAAGGTGTCGGCCGGGTTGGCGTAGACGTCGAGCGGACGGCCATGCTGGATCAGCCTGCCGTCCTTCATGATGCAGATGCGGTCGCCCATGGTCATCGCCTCGACCTGGTCGTGCGTGACATGGACGATGGTGCGGCCGAGGCGACGGTGCAGCTTGACCAGCTCGAGCCGCATCTCGGCGCGCAGCTGGGCATCCAGGTTGGACAGCGGCTCATCGAGCAGGAAGGCTTCCGGCTCGCGCACGATGGCGCGGCCGAGCGCGACGCGCTGGCGCTGGCCGCCGGAAAGCGCGCCGGGCTTGCGCTGCAGCAGATGGCCGAGGCCGAGCAGGTCGGCGGCGCCCGCCACCTTCGTCTCGATCTCGGACGAGGAGACGCCGCGCATCTTCAGGCCGAAGGCCATGTTGTGCCAGACCGACATGTGCGGGTAGAGCGCGTAGCTCTGGAAGACGACGGCGATGTTGCGATCGCGCGGCGCGACGCCGTTGACGCTGCGCCCGCCGATCCGGAGCTCGCCGGCCGAGATGCTCTCGAGGCCCGCGATCATGCGCAGCGTCGTCGACTTGCCGCAGCCGGACGGCCCGAGGAAAATCACGAACTCGCCGTCTTCGATCTTGAGATCGACATCGCGCACGCCATAGGCGCCGTTCGCGTAGATCTTGGAAACGCGATCAAGCTCAATCGAAGCCATGTTGTTCCTCGTGCGGCGAAAGCACCCGGCCCTCCGCCGCGCCCTTCGCGTTCGGCCAGCGCCCGGCCGGCCTCCCTCGTAACACCTGATTGTAGGCGAACAAATTCAAACGCCTCAAGGAACAATTTTGGTCGATCGTGTTCAAATTTTAACGTTGCGCCCGATGCAGCCGCACCCACGAGTGACCGAAGTATTTGAAAAATCGTGATAAATGGCCATTTCACTGCAAACAGGGACGAATTTGCCGCATGTGACTTTTCCACACCCTCCCGCCGACATCAACATGTTCGCACAATTATCAACGCGACGTGTTTGAATTTGTTTGGGGCGCTGCTATGGTCGGGGTTGCAGCTATTGACAGTCCTCGAGGAGAGAGAATTGCCGAAACAGCCTGCCGCGCACCGGGCCTCCGTCGCCGACGTCCCGGCGCGGCCACGCCTGCCGGAAATGCGCCAGGCCGCCATCCTGGAGACACTGCGCCTGAACGGCGCCGTGCATGTCGCCGAGGTCGCGGCGGCGCTGCAGGTTTCCGACATGACCGTGCGGCGCGACCTGCTCGAGCTGGAGCGCGCCGGCCGGCTGGTGCGCACCCATGGCGGCGCCATCAGCGCCGCCGCGACGCCGACCGTCACCATGGACAGCGAGGAGCCGGACTTCGAATCCCGCCTGCGCCGCCAGCGCTCGGGCAAGGAGCGGATCGCCGCCCGCGCCGCCGCGCTGGCGCTGGCCCAC
>JAEWAD010000207.1 GCA_023391905.1 Pseudomonadota bacterium
CGGCCATGCCGCGGCGTCCGCGCCTACTCGCCTTCGGCGGCGTAGTCCTGCAGGCGCTTCGATTCCGTCACGGTGCGCTGGCGCAGATCGTTGAGGAAGGCGAGATTGTTGCGGATCTCGATCAGGCGCACGTCGCCGCGCACCAGCAGCCGCTCGGCGTCGTTCAACATGGCGGCCGCGCCGACCGTGTCGGGGTTCTCGCCCTCGATCATGTCGCCATAGAGAAAGGCGGCGCGGGCGCGGGCCTCCTCGATGCGCGCGGATAGGCCCGTCAGTTCCTGCTCGACGTCCTCGATCACCCGCAAGATCACGTTTTCGACCGATGCCAGCCGCTCGACGTCGCTGCGGACATCGCGCTGCTTGGAGCGGAATCGAGGAAACAGCACGTCAGGTCTCTCCCGGGGGTTCTTGTCTACCGCTCAGCTTAGCCGCCGAATCGCCACAATTGGATAATGCCGCATCACTTTCTGATGGGCGATAGCGAAACGCCCCGCATCGTGCGGTTGCGCAAACTCGCCGGCCGTTGCCGAGCCACGGAGGCTGGAGTATTCGGGGTCTGGACGCACACCACGGCGCCCCCCACCGTGACGTCCGGCCCGGCCTTTCGGGGACGGGACCAACAGACGAAAGCTAGGACACATGACCCGCATCACAGGACTCCGCGTCTTCGATCTCCGCTTCCCGACCTCGCAATCGCTTGACGGTTCGGACGCGATGAATCCCGATCCGGACTACTCCGCCGCCTATGTCATCCTCGACACCGACAACCCCGAACTCGCCGGCCATGGCCTGACCTTCACCATCGGCCGCGGCAACGAGATCTGCTGCGCCGCGATCAAGGCGCTCGACCATCTGGTCATCGGCCTCGAGCTCGACTGGATCAAGGAAGATCCCGGCCGCTTCTGGCGCCACATCACCGGCGACAGCCAGCTGCGCTGGATCGGCCCGGACAAGGGCGCCATCCATCTCGCCACCGGCGCCGTCGTCAATGCCGCCTGGGACCTCTGGGCCAAGGAGGCGAAGAAGCCGGTCTGGCAGCTGGTCGCCGAAATGACGCCGGAAGAGATCGTCAAGATCATCGACTTCCGCTACCTGACCGACGGCCTCACCCCGGGCGAGGCGCTGGCGATCCTGAAGCAGGCCGAGATCGGCAAGGCCGAGCGCATCGCCAAGCTCAAGGCCGAGGGCTATCCCTGCTACACCACTTCGGCCGGCTGGCTCGGCTACAGCGACGAGAAGCTGCGCCGCCTCTGCCAGGAGGCCGTCGACCAGGGCTTCAACCACATCAAGATGAAGGTCGGCCGCGATCTCGAGGACGACATCCGCCGTCTGAAGGCGGCCCGGGAGGTCATGGGTCCCGACCGCTTCCTGATGATCGACGCCAACCAGGTCTGGGAAGTCGACGCGGCGATCGACTGGGTCAAGCAGCTCGCCTTCGCCAAGCCCTACTTCATCGAGGAGCCGACCAGCCCCGACGACGTCGAAGGCCACCGCAAGATCCGCGAGGGCGTCGCGCCCATCAAGGTCGCGACCGGCGAGATGTGCCAGAACCGCATCATGTTCAAGCAGTTCATCATGCGCAACGCGATCGACATCGTGCAGATCGACGCCTGCCGCATCGGCGGCCTGAACGAGGTGCTCGCGGTGCTGCTGATGGCCGCCAAATACGGCAAGCCGGTGTGGCCGCATGCCGGCGGCGTCGGCCTCTGCGAATATGTGCAGCACCTCTCGATGATCGACTATCTCGTCGTCTCCGGCACCAAGGACGGCCGCGTGATCGAGTATGTCGACCACCTGCACGAGCACTTCATCGAGCCCTGCGACATCCAGAATGCGGCCTACATGCCGCCGAAGCTGCCGGGCTTCTCGATCGAGATGAAGCCGGAGTCGATTGCCGCGCACACCTTCGCCGGATAAATCATGGAGGGAGAGGCCGCTGGCCTCTCCCTGAAGCCCGCACGCTGGCGTTGCGCCGGCGCCCCTGGCCGCTTCGGGACGAAGCGACCAGGACCATGCGATGCGTCGGATTTTCCTTGCACTCGCGAGCCTCGCGCTCCTCCTCGGTGACCGGCCGGCCCGTGCCCAGGAGCCGAGCTCCGCGCAGACCTCCCCGCCCGCCGTCAAACGCGAGCTGGTGATCGGCACCAAGCAGGCGCCCCCCTTCGCCATCAAGGATGCCAACGGCACCTGGACCGGCATCAGCATCGATCTCTGGCAGCGCATCGCCGAGAAGGAAGGCCTCCCCTATCGCCTGGTCGAGGAGCCGACCGTCGACGCGCTGATCGATGGCGCCGCGGCCGGCCGCTATGACGCCGCCGTCGCCGCCCTGACCATCACCGGTCCGCGCGCGGAAGTCATCGATTTCAGCCAGCCCTTCTACCGCACCGGCCTCGGCATCGCGGTCTCGCTGACCGGCGCGTCGCGCTGGATGGTCATCGTCAACACCATCCTGTCGCTCGGCTTCCTGCAGGCGGTCGGCGCCCTCATCGGGCTCGCCCTTCTGGTCGGCCTGCTGATCTGGATTTTCGAGCGGCGGCGGAACGAGCATTTCGGCGGCGGCGCCCGCGGCATCGGCGCCTCGATCTGGTGGTCGGCCGAAGCGATGACGCAGGCGAGCACGGGTTTCCACGCGCCGATCACCCTGGCGGGCCGCACCCTCGCGATACTCTGGATGGCGGTCTCGATCATCGCCATCGCCGTCTTCACGGCCGGCGTCACCTCGGCCCTGACGACCAGGGCGCTGCAGGGCCTGGTCAACACGCCGGATGATCTGGCGTCCGTCCGGGTCGGCGCGGTCTCCGATTCCTCGACCGTCGACTACCTGGCTCACCAGCGCATCAACTATCGCGGCTTCGCGACGCCCGATGCCGGCCTCAAGGCACTGAAATCAGGCGAGATCGACGCCTTCGTCTACGACAAGCCACTGCTCGCCTGGGTCGTGATGCAGGACTATTCATCGTCCATCGAGGTGCTGGACGTGGTCTTCGACCCGCAGAACTACGGCATAGCCCTGCCGCTCGGCAGTCCCCTGCGCAAGGAGATCGACGTCCCCCTGCTGGAAACGGTGCAGAGCGACTGGTGGAAGCAGACCCTGTTCCGCTATCTCGGCGAGCGCTGAGGCGCCCGTCGCGGCTCGCCCCCGAGCCCCCGGGATCAGCCCTTGCTGCCGCCGGCGTCCTCGAGCATGTGCTCGACGGCCATGATCGCATTCTCCAGGTCGGAGATCTTCCGCAGCGCGCCATCCGTCGGCAGGCCACCCGCCTCGACCGCCTGGGTGATCAGCTTCTGCTGCGCCTCGACCAGCCGGGCACGGAGCGCCGTCAGCTTCTTGTTCATCGGCATGATCCTTGATTTCTCCATCGCTTTTACACGTCCGTCATGAGGCATCCGCACGAAAATCCGTCAATCACTGCTGCAATGCAACCTGCAACATCCTGTGGATGAGTAGGGATGACCGGAGTAGCCCCGGCCGCGACGCTTGACCGAATCTCGCATGGAGCAGAGTCTTGCGGTTGGTTCATCTCGACAGGGCAGTCGAATTATGTCGCGACGAATTTTCCTGACGACGGCGCTCGACCGTTTGGTCGATGAAGGTCAGATCTCCCGCCGCTCCAATGCGCATCGCATCATCAAGCTCGTGATCGAGAACGGGGTGACCGTGCTCGACGACGATCAGCGCACCATCTACGACAACGAACTCATTCCGAAGATCGAGGACGTCCAGATCCTTCGCGGCGCGACGGCGCGATCGGCCTGACGACAAAACCGGAAAAGACGCCGGCAGGAGCGCTGCCGGCGTTGTGACGACGCCTACTGGGCCGCGAAGCAATAGATCAGCCCGGCACCGCCCGTCCCCTGCAGCGCCGTCTGCGAGCAGCCGCCGCGTGACAGGTGGGACGAGTTCCACGATTTGGCGGCGTCGGACTCATCGAGCCCCATCCGGTCGTGATGACCGACCATCACCGCGCCTTCGTCGCCGCTCTTCGTCCAGTTGCCGCAGGTCTTGTCCTCGCCCGCCGGGAAGGCCGTGCCGTCCGGCTGGCTGCCCGTCAGGATGTCGTGCGTGTTCGGCTTGTCGCCGCGGCCATTGACCGTGGCGCCCGTCTCGGTCAAGGCGGTTTCCTTGGTCAGCTTGTTGCCGGCGCTGTGCAGTTCCGCCACGTCCTTGGCGACAACGACGCCCTTGGCGTTCTGCCAAGGCCCGGCGCCGATGCGGTCGCGCGCATTGACGGCGGCGACGCCGCCCGCCTCTTGAGTCGAGAGATAGGCCCGCCAGGTCTTGCCGCTGGCGCCCGCCTTCTCCGCCAGCGTCTGGCACAGCTTGTCGGCCCCCTCCAGCCCGCCGAGATCGGCGCCTTTCCCCGGCCCGGCGCTGGCGACGAAGAAGGTCATGGCACTTTCCTGGGCGCTCGCTGCGCCACCGAACCCCATCAACACAGCCGACACGGCAAGCGCCGTTGCTCCCGCGATCCTCATCGTCACTCTCCCTCTGGCCAACCCCACGGAACACAATCCTTTCGCGTAACGCGCCGGATGCATTCCCGTTCCGATATAGGCGCCAAAAGGTTGTCGGCGAGGTGTCGCGCCGCCGAACCAGCCCTGGAGCTCAGCCTGCGCTGTCGCCGGAGAACTCGATGCCGACGCGCTTCCGGCGCGTGTAGCGGTCGAAAGACTGGAGGCCGGCTTCCGCTACGGCGTCGGCCGGCAGCGCGCGGAAATTGATCCAGCACGCGGCCGCGCGCAGGCGACGACTCAACCGGTCGGCACGCCCGAGGGCGCGGGTGAACAGGAAGACGGTACCTGCCGCCGCAGGATCGGCCCGACGGAGCGCCTCCGCCTCGTCGGCGAAACCGGCCAGCAGGACGACACCCGGATGGTCCGCCTCGAGCCACGCCGTCCCGCCGGCGTCCTGCTCCAGGATCGTCGGCGCCAGGAACGCTCCAGACGGCAAGGCCGCCACGCGGCTGCCCCCCGCCAGCAGGCGAGCTCCGCTGGCAAGGGCCGCATCGACGGCGGCAAGGGCCGCTTCCAGATGCTGCGCCGACCCCATCGCGCCGTGCTCGGTACGCGCGTCGAGCGGGTCGCCCGTCACCAGTCGCCCGGTCGCCGCCAGCAGTCTTTCGACGAAGGCCGCCTTCGCGCCCTGCTGCACAAGCACCCGGCACGCCCCGCCAAACCGGGCTTCCCCGGCGCGGAACGCCACTTCGAGCGTCATCGCCACGGCGATGTCGGGATCGGCGTCGTCGAACACGACCAACGTGGCACCGCCCTCCCCGTTGCAGCCTGCCGCCATCTGGTCGATGCCCGGATGCTCGGCCAGGGCATGGCCGAGCTCTTCCGCGCCATGCAGGAAATTAACGGCGCTGGCCGGCAGGCCGGCTCCCTCGAGGATGGCGGCGAGCCTTGCCAGCACGAGCGGCGCATCCCCTGACGACTGCAGGATCAGCGCATTGCCCGCCGCAAGCGCCGGCGCGGCTCGAAGCGCGGCGGCGTAGAGCGGCCGGGGGCTGGCGCCGAGCATCGCGACAATGCCGGCCGGCTCGCGCCGGATCGTCCCCAGTCGGCCCGGGCCCAGTTCGAGCGCGTCGTCGGCACGCGGAACCTCCGCGAGCGCGGCACAGCGGGCAAAGCAGTCCGCCGCGATGACGACGTCGGCCAGCGTGTAGCGGATCGGCCGCCCCGTCTCGGCGGCCTCGAGATGCGCGATCGCCTGGCTCTGCGCGCGCAACTGCTCCGCCACGCGACGGAGCACGCGGCCGCGCTCTGCGCCGTCCAGAGCGGCCCATGCGGCCTGTCCGCGCCGGGCGGCGGCGATTGCCGCCTCGAGATCGTCCGGCGTCGCCAGCTCGATGTCCGCCAGCGCCTCTCCGGTCGCCGGATTGGTCGCCCGGATCCGTACGCGTCCGCCGCCGAGGATGGCGCGGCCGGCAATGTGCTGCCCGGAGACTTTGTCGCCGCCGTCCGGCCTTGCCCTGTCGTCCTCAGGCGCCCGAGCCCGGATGACGGCCAGTTCGGCATCGACCAGCGCCGTGGCGATGGCGCGGGCGCCGGAGCCCTCCTGCTCGCCCTCGGCGACGAGGGTCGCGCGCAGCCAGAGACCATCGATGATGGACGCGATCGTCACCGCCAGATGTTCCGCGTCGCGCGCCGGCACCATCTGCCGCAAGGCGTGGCGCAGGTTCGACAGCATGCGCTTCTGGTAGACGTTCTGCACCCGGCGGAACCGGGCCGAGTGGATCACCTGCCCCCAGAAGGCCAGCCAGACGCTCGCCGTGCGCCGGTCGAACTCCTCCGGCGCCAGATTGGCGTCGATGACCGCCTGGACACGGGCGCGCGGCGAATGGGCCTCGGCGAGCCGCTGCGAGACGAGCCGGCTGATGCGCCCCGCCATATGGCGCAAAGTCGCCTCGAGCAGGCCCTCCTTGTCGCCGAAATAATGCGCCACCAGGCCGGGCGACACGCCAGCGCGCCGGCCGATATCCATGAGCGTGCAGGCGGCGAAGCCGACATCGGCGAGCGATTCGATCGTCGCTTCGATCAATTGGAGCCGACGCGCATCCTCGCCGTCCCCACGGACGGAGCCCGTCCCAGCCATGAAATCCCCTTCCGCCTCAAGCCCGTCTCGTCATGTACCGCGATTGAACGGTCGTTCAAAGCCCGAGGCGACGGCATCGTTATCGCATCACGCAGCCGTATCACCCTGATCAATTCGTCATAAAAATTGCATGTTTCGGCCAATTCAAAGCATTGAACAGTCATTCAATGGAATTCGGACAGCACTCATCGCCACTGCGGGGCCATCGATAAAATCAAGTGTGATGGACACATCGCCACGGGGACTATCGTTCGACGAGCGTTTAGGACGCTTCATCGCCACGATCGCTGCGCTATGCTTGCGTTATCCGACGATCGCTTGGCCACGCCGCCTTTGGAGAAGTACAGAATGCTCAGTTCGATGTTTGCGAAGTCCCTGGCGACTGCGACCTGCCTGCTCGCGCTGGCCGGGACCGCATCGGCGGCCGAGCCTGCCGCCTGCAAGACCGTTCGCTTCTCCGACGTCGGCTGGACCGACATCTCGGCGACGACCGGCCTCACCTCGCGCATCCTGACCGGCCTCGGCTACGAGCCGAAGCTGCAGGTGCTGTCGGTGCCGGTCACCTACGCCTCGCTGAAGAACAAGGACATCGACGTCTTCCTCGGCAACTGGCTGCCCTCGATGGCCGCCGACCTGCAGCCCTATCAGGACGACGGTTCGGTCGAAGTGGTCGGCGTCAATCTCGAAGGCGCGAAATATACGCTCGCCGTGCCGAGCTATCTGTTCGACGAGGGGCTGAAGACCTTCGCCGACATCGCCAAGTTCAAGGACAAGCTCGACGGCAAGCTCTACGGCATCGAGCCCGGCAATGACGGCAACCGGCTGATCCTCGACATGATCAAGGCCGACAAGTTCGGCCTCGGCTCGTTCGAGCTGGTCGAGTCGAGCGAGCAGGGCATGCTGGCCCAGGTCGATCGCGCCGGCCGCAAGAAGGACGCGATCGTCTTCCTCGGCTGGGCGCCGCATCCGATGAACGAGAAGTTCGCCATGCAGTATCTCGATGGCGGCGACGAGGTGTTCGGCCCCAATTTCGGCGGCGCGACGGTTTCGACCAGCGTGCGCAAGGGCTATCTCGAGGAGTGCCCGAATGTCGGCGCGCTGCTCAAGAACATGAAGTTCACCCTGCCGATCGAGGGCCAGGTGATGGCGAGCATTCTCGACGACGGCAAGGAGCCGGTCGCCGCTGCCGAGGCCTGGTTGAAGGCCAACCCCGACCAGGTCGACACCTGGCTCGCCGGCGTCACCACGATCGACGGCCAGCCCGGCGCTGCCGCCGTGAAGCAGAGCCTCGGCCTGTGATCCACATGGGGCGGCGCCAGCCGCCGTCCCATCCGACGACGATCGGGGCGGCCTGCGTCGCCCCGACGGCCCCGGTAGAGGGCCCATGGAGACAACCGCGATGACGGCCGCACGCCATGTATGACTGGCTGACCGAGCACAAGATCCCGCTCGGACCCTGGATCAAGAGCTTCGTCGACTTCCTGAACCAGCACCTGCAGTGGCTGTTCGACGGAATATCGCTCGTCCTCGGCACGCTCATCGAGGGGCTGACCGGCCTTCTGTTGGCCACACCACCGCTGCTCCTGACCGCGCTGTTCGCCGCCCTCGCCTATGTCCTGCATCGCTCGCTGAAGCTCGCGGCCTTCACGTTCGCCGCCTTCCTGGTCGTCATCAATCTCGGCTACTGGCAGCCGACCCTCGAGACGCTGTCGCTGGTGATCTGGGCGACTCTGGTCTGCGTCGCGGTCGGCGTGCCGCTCGGCATCGCCGCGGCGCACCGGCCCTGGCTCTATGCCGGCATTCGGCCGATCCTCGACCTGATGCAGACCATCCCGACCTTCGTCTACCTGATCCCGACCCTCGTGTTGTTCGGCCTCGGCGTCGTGCCGGGCCTGATCTCGACCGTCATCTTCGCGCTGCCCGCGCCGATCCGCCTGACCCATCTCGGCATCACCTCGGTGCCGACGCAGCTGCGCGAGGCGGGCGAGGCCTTCGGCGCGACGAAGCGGCAGCTGCTCTACAAGGTGGAACTGCCGCACGCGATGCCGACGATCATGGCCGGCATCACCCAGTGCATCATGCTGTCGCTGTCGATGGTGGTGATCGCGGCGCTGGTCGGCGCCGACGGCCTCGGCAAGCCGGTCGTCCGGGCGCTGAATTCCGTCAATATCGGCATGGGCTTCGAGGCCGGCGCGGCGATCGTGCTGCTCGCCATCGTGCTCGACCGGGTGTGCAAGCGCCCCGAACGCAAGGCCGGAGGACGCTGAGATGGCCGCCATTCAATTCGACAAGGTCGACATCGTCTTCGGCGAGCGCCGCAAGGAGGCGCTGGCGCTGCTCGACCAGGGCAGGACCCGCGACGAGATCCTGGCCGAGACCGGCGCCGTGATCGGCGCCGCCGGCATCGACCTCACCGTCGAGCGCGGCGAGATCTGCGTCCTGATGGGCCTCTCCGGATCCGGCAAGTCGACCGTGCTGCGCGCCGTCAACGGCCTCAATCCGGTCGCCCGTGGCCGCGTTTCGGTCCGCCACGATGGCGCACCGGTCGAGGTCACGGACTGCGACGCCGACAGATTGCGCGAAATCCGGATGCGTACGGTCTCGATGGTGTTCCAGCAGTTCGGCCTGCTGCCCTGGCGCACGGTGCGCGAGAATGTCGGCTTCGGGCTTGAGATCCGCGGCATGAAGGCCGCCGAGCGCAAGCGCATCGTCGACGAGAAGCTCGCCATGGTCGGGCTGGCGCAATGGGCCGACAAGCATGCGCACGAGCTTTCCGGCGGCATGCAGCAGCGCGTCGGACTGGCGCGGGCGTTTGCGACCGATGCCGACATCCTGCTGATGGACGAGCCGTTCTCGGCGCTCGACCCGCTGATCCGCGACAAGATGCAGGACGAGCTCCTGGAGCTGCAGCGGCGCATCCAGAAGACCATCCTGTTCGTCAGCCACGACCTCGACGAGGCGATGAAGATCGGCAACAAGATCGCCATCATGGAGGCCGGCCGCATCGTCCAGTGCGGCACGGCGGAGGAAATCCTGCTCCGCCCCGCGACGCCCTACGTGGCGGAATTCGTCAAGCACACCAATCCCTTGAACGTCCTGCGCGGCCATTCCGTGATGACGCCCGCCTGCTCGGTCCGGCGCGGCGACGGCACGGTGCTGCTCGATCGCGACGGGCTGGTGCGCATGCGCGTCGACGCCGGCGACCGCCCGGTCAGCGTCGAGGTGAACGGCCGCGAGGGCAGCCTCGGCCGCGTCAACGGCAATGCCGGCGCCTTCGACACGCCCTGCGACATCATCGTGGCCCCGGTCGAGCTGAAGCTCGCCACGACGATCGCGCTGAAGCGGAAGACCGACCATCCGATCATCTTCGTCGATGCGGAGGGCAAGCTCGCCGGCCTTTGCGGCGACGACGAGATCTATGGCAGCCTGCTTCGTCGCAGCGCCTAAGCCTCAGACAAGACGTACGATTTCGTCCTGGATCGGCGTCGTCACGCTGGGGCCGGCGACGGGATCGAGGAAGACATTGATCTCCAGCCGGACGCCGAATTCGGGCAGGTAGATCGCCGGTTCGATCGAAAAGCCGGTGCGCGGCAGGATGCGGCGCGTGTCGTGCGTCTCGAGGTTGTCGAGGTTGACGCCGAGCCCATGCAGCCGCTTGCCCGGGCCCATGCTGTGGCCGGTGCGATGGTGGAAGTTGTCGCCGAAGCCGGCCGCCGAAATGATGCCGCGGGCAACGTCGTCGACCTGCCAGCCCTCCAGCACCTCGCCGGATTGCCAAGCCTTTTCAATCACTTCGAGAGCGCCATCACGAGCGCGGCGGACGATGTCGAAGATTTCCTGCAGCCTCGACGGGACAGTCTCGCCGGCATAGGCGCCCCAGGCGATGTCGGAATAGACGTTGCGCTCGCCCGGATAGCGCGCCCAGAAATCGATCAACAGCCAGTCGCCGGCGCCGATCGGGGCGGATCCCTCCGGCTTGGGCTCGTAGGAGACGATGCCGGAATGGCCGTTCGCCTGCACGACCGGCTGGCCCTCGGTCTCCAGTCCGAGGCGCTCGAACTCGGAGACTATGAACTGCTGCAGCTGATATTCCGTTAGCGGCTTGTTAACCTTGATCGCCGTTTTGACGCGATCGAAGGCGGCGTCCTTGATGCCGGCGACGACGACGCAGGCGCGCTTGTGGCTTTCAATCGCGAAGTCGTCCCAGGCGGCGGCCGAGACCTGGAACAGGTCGGCCGAGGTGACGATGGCATGGCCCCAGCTCCGGATCAGTTCGACCGTGCCGGCATCGGCGAAGGCGACGGCCGGGACGCCGCCCTGCTCCGAGTATTCCATCGCCAGCCGCCGTGCCGGTCCGAGCAGGTCCTTGAGCATCTGCCGCATCTCGACCCAACCGCGATAGATCCGCTTCTCGAGGTCGACGTCGTGGAAGAAGAACTGGTCGACGGTGTGGATCAGCAGCACCGGCACGCCGTCCCGGGGGACGACGAGGAAGGCGCGCCGGGTCGGCTGCCGGACGATTCCGAGGATGTGCCAGAGCAGCGGATTGCCGCCGCGATAGTCGACCAGCAGCCAGGCGTCGATGCCCTCTTCCTGCATGAAGCGCTGGGCGGCGGGGAGGTTGAACATCGGCTGCCTTTCCATAGACGGCTGGGCTCTTCACCTCTCCCATGGGGAGAGGTCGACGCACAACGTGCGGCGTGTGAGGGGAGCAGCCTTGTCCGGTGAGGTCACAACCCCTCACCCGGCCCTGCGGGCCGAC
>JAEWAD010000246.1 GCA_023391905.1 Pseudomonadota bacterium
GACCGCAGGCGGCCATGATATCGCGACCGCGAGGCGTGCGGACAGGAGCGGAGATGCCGGCTTCGAAGACGATGTTGGAGAAGGCCCTGATCCGCTCCGGATCCGAGCATTCGTAGGCTGCGCCGGGCCAGGGGTTGAACGGGATCAGGTTGATCTTGGCCGGGATGCCGGCGAGCAGCCGCACGAGCTCGCGCGCATCGGCATCGGAATCGTTGATGTCCCTGAGCATCACGTATTCGAAGGTGATGCGGCGCGCGTTCGACAGGCCGGGATAGTCGCGGCAGGCCTGGATCAGCTCCTTGAGCGGGTACTTCTTGTTGATCGGCACCAGCATGTCGCGCAGGTCGTCGCGCACCGCGTGCAGCGAGATCGCCAGCATCGAGCCGATCTCCTCGCCGGTGCGCGGGATCATCGGCACCACGCCGGAGGTCGACAGCGTGATGCGGCGCTTCGACAGCGACAGGCCTTCGCCGTCGGAGGCGATCAGGAGCGCCTGCTTGACGTTGTCGAAATTGTAGAGCGGCTCGCCCATGCCCATCATGACGATGTTGGAGACGAGGCGGCCTTCGGAAGGCACGGCGGCGCCGACCGGCGTCGTCTTGTCCGGGAAGTCACCCAGCCGGTCACGCGCGACGAGGATCTGGCCGACGATCTCTTCCGCCGTCAGGTTGCGCACCATCTTCTGCGTGCCGGTGTGGCAGAAAGAACAGGTCAGCGTGCAGCCGACCTGCGAGGAGACGCAGAGCGTGCCGCGGCCGATCTCGGGGATGTAGACGGTCTCGATCTCGACCGGCCGGCCGGCGCCGCGCGCCGGGAAGCGCAGCAACCACTTGCGCGTGCCGTCCTGGGAGATCTGCTCGGTGACGATCTCGGGCCGCTTCAGCGTGAAGTTGGCGGCGAGCGTCGCGCGCAGGTCCTTCGACACGTTGAGCATGTCGTTGAAGTCGGTGACGCCGCGCGCGTAGATCCAGTTCCAGATCTGCGCCGTGCGCATGCGGATCTGCTTCGGCTCGATGCCGATGCCGGCGAGCTTCTCGCCGATCTCCGGCCGCGACAGGCCGACGAGCGACGGCGTCTCGGTCAGGGAGAGCGGAGCCTTGAGCGGGGCGGTGGCGGCCACGGCGAGCGGTGCGGTCATCTTGTCGGGTTCCGGGTGAGCGGCCGGCGCGAAAGGCGCGCATCAGGGCCATCAATCATCTTGGTTGCCGGCCTCATATCACAATTCGGCGGAATTCAGGAATGCTTCAAATGAGACGCCGCCCTGCGTCCGGCAAGGGGCGGGAGATCGGGCGGGCGATCGGACGAGCGAATTCAGCATGGTCCTGCGTTCCCAATCCGCCGGCGTTCGGCTAGGTTCCCGACCGAGCACCGTCTCATCGAAAATCCCTCCGCGGCCTCGCGGCGACCCGGCACCGTCCGGACCGCGCCCGGCTTTGCGCAATCGAGATGAAACGATGACCGATCCTTCCTCCCCCGCCGACACCGATCACGGCGTCCGCTTCGGCCGCATGGCGCCCGGCATTCTCGTGCGCGACCTCGAGCGTGCGCTGGCCTTCTATCGCGACATCCTCGGCTTCACGAAAACCTTCGAGAACGGCGATCCCGTCGGCTTCATGATCCTGAAGCGCGACGCGGCCGAACTGCACCTGAACCTGCAGCGCGACCACAAGGCCGGCCTGCACAATGTGGCGCATCTGATGGTCGAGGACGTCGACGCGCTGCATGCCCGCTGCCAGGCGAATGGCGTGCGCATCATCAAGGGCTTGCGCGACAAGGATTTCGGCCTGCGCGCCTTCGTCTTCGCCGATCCCGACGGCAACCGCATCGACGTCGCCCAGCGCCTCTAGGGACTTGGGGTCAGTCGGCGAGGATCCGCGCCACGACCTCGCCGACGCTCATCGCCGAACTGTCGATCCAGAGCCCGATCCGCGGCGTCTCGCGGACCAGCGCCTCGGCGAGGATTTCCGGCGGGAAGGCGTCGCTGTAGCCCGTCTTGGACCTTTCCCGGTCGCGGCGCGCCAGCGTCGCGGCGTCGGGCGCCAGCACGACGATGCGCGGATCGAGATCGGCGAGGCGTTCCGCCACCGCGAGCAGATAGGGACCGATCAGGATGTCCTGATAGACCACGGAGAACCCGGCCGCGTGATAGCGCCGGGCCGCGTCGCAGGCGAGATCGTGGCGCAGCTTCAGCTGCGCCTGGGCCTCATCATCCAGCTCCGGGCCCATGGTCGCCGCCCCGCTGACGATCATCCGGCGAAACACGTCGCCTCTGAGATGCACGGATTTCGGCAAGGCTTCCGCGACCGCCTGGGCGACCGTGGATTTTCCCGCCGCCATGGCGCCGGTGATGATGAAAAGGCGAGGTTCGGACATGGCGCCAGCCTAGGCTGGCACGGCCGTGGTCATCAACCCTGCGTCGAGGTCAGCGCGTCCCAGCCGCGCATGGCGCTATGCGCCACGGAAAGAAGCGTCTCCGCATCGGCG
The DNA here is from genome assembly GCA_023391905.1 of Pseudomonadota bacterium. Taxonomy (GTDB): domain Bacteria; phylum Pseudomonadota; class Alphaproteobacteria; order Rhizobiales; family Kaistiaceae; genus Kaistia. The sequence continues at coordinate 2,485 of JAEWAD010000246.1, forward strand.
CCGTCGCGCGCCTCGATCGACATGCCCTTGATGATCGTGCCGAAATAGGCGGCGATGCGGGCAAGGTCGAGGCCGGGCGGCAGCTCGCCGTCGGCAACGCCGCGCTCCAGCCGGGCGCGGATACGCTGCGCCATGTCCTTGCGCTGGTCGCAGAGGAACTGCTGCGCCGAATCCGTGTCGGGACCGCCATTGGTGGCGCCGAGCATCAGGAAGCAGCCGGTCGGCTTGTCCGGCTGCGCGCAGGAGCGGGCACTGGCGATCAGCATGGCGGCGATCGAATCCCGCGTCGTCAGATCGCCCTCGAGCATCTTCAGCGTGCAGGAATCGTCGGTCGCCACATAAAGCGCGACCGCCTCGCGAAACAGCTCTTCCTTCGAGCCGAAGGCGGCATAGAGCGACGGCGAATTGATCCCCATCGCCTCGGTCAGTTCGGAGATCGACGTGCCGGCATAGCCGCGCGCCCAAAACACTTCCATCGCCCGCTCGAGGGCCATGGCTCGGTCGAAGCTCCGGGGACGTCCGCGTGCATTCATGGCGTGCAGCAGCCCTTTTTCTTTTTTGTATCGATCAACAAATAAAGCGCTTGACGGCAGGAATCAAGCGATTAAGGTTTATGTATCGACCGGCACATAAATGGTGCCGGTGGTGACCCAGAGCGCGCGGCGCCTCTCCCGCCGCGCGCTTCACCC
>JAEWAD010000328.1 GCA_023391905.1 Pseudomonadota bacterium
ATGCCGATCAGCATCAGGATGCCGATCAGCGCGATCACGGAGAGGTCGAGCCCGGTCAGCTTCAGCGCCAGCAGCGCGCCGAAGGCGGCGGCCGGAAGACCCGACAGGATCGTCAGCGGGTGGATGAAGCTCTCATAGAGCATGCCGAGCACGACATAGATGGTGAGGATCGCCGCGACGATCAGCATGCCCTGCGTCGCCAGCGACTGCTGGAACACCTGCGCCGTACCGGCATAGGAAGTGTAGACATTGGCCGGCAGGCCGATCTGCTGCTTCAGCACCTCGACCTGGTCCGTCGCCTGTCCGAGCGCCACGCCGTCCGGCAGGTTGAACGAGATCGTCGCCGCCGGCAGCTGGCCGAGCTGGTTGACGGTGACGGGACCGGAGGTGCGCTCGACGCGGGCGAAGCTTGAGAGCGGCACCAGGTTGCCCGAGGCCGAACGGACGCGGATCTCGGAAAGCCGGCTGTCCGACCAGGCGAGGTCCGGATCATATTCGAGGATCACGTCATAGCTCGAGCCGGTCGACTGGATGGTCGCCGCCGTCGCCGTCCCGAAGCCGTCCTCGAGCGTCTGGCGCAGCGTCGCGGCCGGGATCCCCATCGAATCCGCCTTGTCGCGATCGACGACAACGCGTGCCTGCAGCGCGTTGTTCTGCAAATTGTTGGCGACGTCGACGAAATGCGCATCCGCCCGCATCGCCTGGGTCAGCCGGGTCGCCCAGTCGTCCAGCGTCGGCGGGTCGATCGACTGCACGACGAGCTGGTAGGTGCTCTGCGAGCTGACACCGCCGATGCGGAGATTCTGCACCGGCTGGATGTAGGACTGGATGCCGGGGATGCGGCCGAGCTGGCCACGCAGTTCGTTCATGACGACGTTGACCGGTGGCCGCTGGTCCTTCGGCTTCAGCTGCACCGAGAGCGACGCCGAATTCAGCGTCACCGAGCCCGGCCCGCCACCGACGAAGGAAGCGACATGGTCGACATAGGGCGAGGCCCGCAGCGTCGCCTCGACCTGGCGCTGCAGGGCGGCCATGGCGTCGAAGGAGATATCCTGCCGCGCCTGGGTGGAGACCGAAAGCTGACCGATATCCTCCTGCGGGAAGAAGCCCTTGGGCAGGGTCATGAACAGCCATGCCGACGCCGCCACCGTCGCGAGGAAGAGACCGAGGATGGCGAAGCGATGGGCCAGGCACCAGCCGACGCCGCGATCATAGCGCCGCTCGACCGCCAGGAAGACACGCTCGAACCAGGCGGCAGGGCCTCGGCGAGCCTGTCCCACGGCCGATGCCGGCAGCCGCGCCGCCAGCATTGGCGTCAGCGTCAACGACACCACCATCGAGGCGCCGATCGCCAGCGTGACGACGACGCCGAACTCGTTGAACAACCGGCCGATGACGCCACCCATCAGCAGCACCGGCAGGAAGACCGCGACCAGCGACAGGGTCATCGAGACGATGGTGACGCCGACCTCGCGGCTGCCGACCAGCGCCGCCTCGAACGGCGGCAGTCCCGCCTCGACATGCCGCATGATGTTCTCGAGCATGACGATGGCGTCGTCGACAACGAGGCCGACCGCCAGCGTCAGGCCGAGCAGCGAGATGTTGTCGACGCTGAAGCCGAGGAAATACATGCCGCCGAAGGCAGCGACGAGCGACAGCGGCACCGCGAGTGCCGGAATGAAGGTCGCCGAGACCTTGCCGAGGAAGAGATAGATGACGAGCACGACGAGGCCGATGGTGATCGCCAATGTCGCCTGCACGTCGGAGATCGCGGCGCGGATGGAGGTCGAGCGGTCGTTCAGCACGTGGATCGTCATCGAGGCCGGCATCGACGCCATCAGCTTCGGCAGCTGCGCGTTGACGGCATCGACGACCGCAACCGTGTTGGCGCTCGGCTGACGCTGGATCGCTAGCACGATCGAGCGGGAGCCGTCATACCAGCCGGCGGTCTGGGTATTCTCCACGCTGTCGACGACGTTGGCGACATCCGAGAGCCGCACCGGGCTGCCGTTCGGGTTGGCGACGATAAGTTGCCTGAACGCCTCCGCATTCACCATCTGGGTCGGCGCGTCGATGACGAGCGCCTGGCTTTCGTTCTGCATCGTGCCGACGGGCGTCTGGTCGTTCGCGGCGGCGAGCGCCGTCGCGATCTGGTCGAGGCCAATATTGCGGGTCGCGAGCTTGTCGGGATCGGCCTGGACACGGACGGCATAGGTCTGGCCGCCATAGACACCGACCTGGGCGATGCCCGGCAGCGTCGACAGGCTCGGCGAGATGACGTTCTCGGCGAAGTCGTCGATGGTCGACATCGGAAGCGTCGGGCTCTGCACGGCGAGCAGCAGCACCGGCGCGTCGGCCGGATTGACCTTCCGGTAGCTCGGCGGGTTCTGCATGTTCGGCGGCAATTGCCGCTCGGCCCGGTCGATCGCCGCCTGCACGTCGCCGGCAGCCGTATCGATGTTCTGGTTCAGCGTGAACTGCAGCACGATCTGCGAGTTGCCGAGCGAGCTGGTGGCCGTGATCGTATCGATGCCGGAAATGGTCTCGAACTGCTTGATCAGCGGCGTCGCCACCGCCGTCGCCATGGTCTGCGGCGAGGCACCGGGTAATTGCGCGCTGACGCTGATGGTGGGGAAGCTGACTTCCGGCAGCGCCGCGACGGGCAATTGCTGGTAGGCGAAGATGCCGCCCATGGCGATGCCGAGAAAGAACAGCGTCGTGGCCACCGGGCGGCGGATGCAGAGTTCGGAGATCTTCATAGCCTGGCCTCCGATCCGCTCGCCGGCGCGTTGGGCCTCTGGGAGACCTCGCCTTGACCGCTGGCCTTGCCGGCCGGCGGCGGAGTGGCTGCCGGGGCAACCGCCGCCTGGCGGATCGTGACCTTCATGCCGGCGGCGAGCGACAGCTGGCCTTCCGTCACCACCTTCTCGCCCACCCGCAGGCCGGTGGCGACGCCGGCGCGATCGCCGACGATCCCGACGACGTCGACCGCGCGGACGTCGATCGTCCCGTCTGGCCTGACGACGAACACGTTCGAGCCGGACTGGCCCGGCTGGACCGCGACAGCCGGCACGATCACGACGTTCTCATTCGCGCCGAGGTCGACATCGACCTTGACGGCCTGGCCCGGCCAGAACGTGCGGCCCTGGTTCGGAACGGCTGCGCGGACCGCCATCGTGCCGGAGCCGGAACTGATGCTGCTGTCGATGAAGTCGACGGTGGCGGCGGCCGGCACGTCCTTTGGCGCGACGGCGGCAGCTCCGCTTGCCGGTGTGGCCGTCGTCGACGCGTTCGCCGGAGAGACGCGGACCGCCACGGTGCCGGCGGCCAACGATTGCCGCAACAGGCCGACGTCGGCGTCGGAGACGGTAAAGTTCGCCTCGACATGGTCCATGTCGGTCAGCACCACCATTGTCGTCCCCGGCTGGACGAGGCTGCCGACCGTGATCGGAAACGCGCCCAGCCTTCCATCATGCGGCGCCGTGATGCGCATGTCGTCGACGACGACCTGATCGGCGTCGATATTGGCCTGGTCAAGCGTCACCACGGCCGCGGCACTCGCCGCGTCGGCGACGGCCTGGTCGAGCTGCTGGCTGGAATCCACCTTGCGGACGACGAGATCCTGGGCCCGCTTCAGATCGGCCGAGGTTGAGACGACAGTCGCCTGATCGCGCACCAGCGCCGCCTTGTCGCGCGCCAGAGTGGCCTGCGCAGCCCGGTCGTCGAGCTGGACAAGCAGGTCTCCGGCCTTCACGTCGGCGCCGTTCGCCTGGGCGATGCTTGTCACAACAGCCTGCTGCTGCGTCGTCACAGCCGTGGAAGCGGTCGAATTGATCCAGCCGATCGTCGAGCGGCGGATGGGCAGGCTGCCGCTCTCGGCGGTGGCCACGGCGACGGAAGGAGGCGTGCCCGCCCTGCCCTTTCCGGCGGAGGAGGCGACCGGGTCCGCACGCGGCCCGAACGGCGATGGGATCAGGCCCTGCCAGGAAGCGAGCGCGACCGCGACGATCGCGGCGAGGATCAGCGAGACGACCGGATACCGCATGACGGCTGCTCCTTGTTCGTCTGATTGGAATGGTGCGGCCGCCCCGCCATTTCCCGTTAATTCGCGGTAAGGAACCGCGACGGGCGGTGCGCTCGGCCCGGACGGGCGTCGCCGGGCGTGCCGAATGAAGGCAGGAGGACCGGGTTTCCGCCATTTTCGGCGGCACGGCCGGCGCATCCATCAAGGATCGTGGTGGAAAGCCTCACAAAGATTTGCTGGACGCAGGCGGCCATTCCTGCTCACGGTGCCCGTTCCCCGCATCCCGGACCGCCTGATGACCTCCCCCACGACGACCCCCGCCGCCACCGCACGGATTTCGCCTGCCAGCAATCCGATGACCCGGCTCGACTATTCGCTCTATGCCGTGACCGTCTTCGCCTGGAGCACGAGCTGGATCGCGCTCAAGCTGCAGCTCGGTGTCGTGGCGCCGCAGGTCGCGATCACCTGGCGCTTCCTGATCGCCTCGCTGGTGATGTTCGGCTGGGCCATCCTGCGCGGCGACCGGCTGCGGTTCCCGCTCGCCGACCATCTGCGCTTCGTCGGCCTCGGCTTCTTCATCTTCTCGCTGAACTTCCTGCAGTTCTATCTCGGCGGCGCCAAGCTCGCCTCCGGCCTGCTCGCGGTGATCTTCTCGCTCGCCTCGGTGTTCAACATGCTGCTGGGCGCGATCTTCCTGCGCCAGCCGGTCGACCAGCGCGTGCTGGTCGGCGCGGCCTTCGGCTTCGGCGGCGTGGCGCTGATGTTCTGGCCGGAGATCGCCGGCACGGCCTTCGACCATGACGCGGCGGTCGGCCTCGCGCTCTGCGTCGGCGGCACGCTGTTCTTCTGCATCGGCAACCTGATCTCGGCCAAGACGCAGCGCCTCGGCATCCCGGTCGTCTCGGCCAGCGCCTGGGGCATGGCCTATGGCACGGCGATCCTCGCCCTGATCGCGGCCGTGCTCGGCAAGCCGTTCATCATCGACTGGTCGTTCCAGTACATCGCGTCGCTGCTCTGGCTGGCGCTGCTCTCGTCGGTGATCGCCTTCGCCGCCTATCTGACGCTGCTCGGGCGGATCGGCACCGGCCGCGCCGGCTATTCGACGGTGCTGTTCCCCGTCTTCGCGCTGCTGATCTCGACCTTCGCCGAGGGCTACCAGTGGACCGCCTTCGCGATCGCCGGCTTGGTGCTGGTGATGGTCGGCAACGTCATCGTGCTCGGCAAGCGCTGAAGCCTAGGGTCCCGCCGAGCCTCGGCCCGGCGGGATGCGTTCCTGGAAGGTCTCAGACCATCCGCATGCTCATGCCGCCGTCGACGACGAGTTCCTCACCCGAGATGAACTCGTTGGTGAGCAGCTCGACGGCCGCGGTCGCCACCTGCTCGGACGTGCCGAGACGCTGCAGCGGGATGCGGTTGGCGAGGTTGTTGGCGCGCGCCTCCGGCGTCATCGCCGCATGGAAGCGCGTCTCGATGATGCCCGGGCAGATCGTGTTGACGCGAATGCCCTCGTGGCCATGGTCGCGCGCCAGCGCCCGGCCCATCTGCGGCAGAGCGCCCTTGACCGTCTGGTAGGCGACGGTGCCGGGGCAGCCGCGCAGGCCGGCGACGGACGAGACCAGCAGCATCGCGCCGCCCTGCTTCGCCAGCGCCGCATGGGCCGCGCGGAACAGGTGGAACGGCGTGTGGACATGGACGCGGAACGCATCCTCCCAGGCTTCCTCGGTGACGGTG
>JAEWAD010000359.1 GCA_023391905.1 Pseudomonadota bacterium
GTGAAGGCCTCGGCCACGTCGAAGGGCTGCGACAGGAAGCGCTCGATCTTGCGGGCGCGGGCCACGGTGAGCTTGTCCTCTTCCGAGAGCTCGTCCATGCCCAGGATCGCGATGATGTCCTGGAGCGACTTGTAGCGCTGCAGGATCTGCTGCACCTGACGGGCCACCGCGTAGTGCTCCTCGCCGACGACGGCGGGGGTCAGCATGCGCGAGGTCGAGTCGAGCGGATCCACGGCCGGGTAGATGCCCTTCTCCGAGATCGCACGCGACAGAACCGTCGTGGCGTCCAGGTGGGCGAACGAGGTGGCCGGGGCCGGGTCGGTCAGATCGTCGGCCGGCACGTAGATGGCCTGCACCGAGGTGATCGAACCCTTGGTCGTGGTGGTGATGCGCTCCTGCAGCGCGCCCATGTCGGTCGCGAGCGTCGGCTGGTAACCCACCGCCGAAGGAATACGGCCGAGCAGCGCCGACACTTCCGAACCCGCCTGGGTAAAGCGGAAGATGTTGTCGACGAAGAACAGCACGTCCTGGCCCTGGTCGCGGAAGTGCTCGGCGACGGTCAGACCGGTCAGCGCGACGCGGGCGCGGGCGCCCGGCGGCTCATTCATCTGGCCGAACACGAGCGCGCACTTCGACTTGACGGCCGGATCGGGATTGTGCGGATCGGCGTTCACCTTGGCGTCGATGAACTCGTGGTAGAGGTCGTTGCCCTCGCGGGTACGCTCGCCCACGCCGGCGAACACGGAGTAACCGCCGTGCACCTTCGCGACGTTGTTGATCAGTTCCTGGATCAGAACCGTCTTGCCGACGCCGGCGCCGCCGAACAGGCCGACCTTACCACCCTTGGCGTAGGGCGCGAGCAGGTCGACGACCTTGATGCCGGTGACGAGGATGTCGGCCGAGGTCGCCTGCTCCGAATAGGAAGGCGCCGGGGCGTGGATCGGGCGGATGCCTTCGGCGTCGACCGGGCCGGCCTCGTCGATCGGCTCGCCGATGACGTTCATGATGCGGCCGAGGGTGCCGATACCGACCGGAACCTGGATCGGACCGCCGAGATCCTTGACCGGCTGGCCGCGGACGAGGCCTTCCGACACGTCCATGGCGATGCAGCGGACGGTGTTCTCGCCGAGATGCTGGGCGACCTCGAGGACGAGGCGGTTGCCGTTGTTGTCGGTCTCGAGCGCGTTCAGAATCGCGGGCAAATGGCCTTCGAACTGCACGTCGACGACGGCGCCGATGACCTGGGTGACGCGGCCGGAACCGGCCTGCTGATTGGTGTTCGCCATGGTGTTCAACCTTCCAAAAATCCGGTCAGAGCGCCTCGGCGCCCGAAATGATCTCGATCAGTTCCTTGGTGATCATCGCCTGGCGCGTCCGGTTGTAGCGGAGCGTGTACTTCTTGATCATCTCGCCTGCGTTGCGCGTGGCGCTGTCCATCGCCGACATCTTGGCACCCATTTCGGACGCCACGTTCTCGAGGAGGGCCGCCAGAACCTGAACCGACACGTTGCGCGGCAGCAGATCCTCGAGGATCGCCGCCTCATTCGGCTCGTATTCGTAGTTCGCCGATGCGGCGTCGGCCTTGGCCTCGGGGACCTGGGCCGGAATCACCTGCTGTGCCGTCGGGATCTGCGAGATCACCGAACGGAACTTGGCGAAGAACAGCGTCGCGACGTCGAACTGGCCGTCTTCATAGAGCTGCAGCAGCTTGCGTCCGATCGCGTCGGCGTCGGCGAAGCCGATCTGCTTGACCGTGCGCAGCTCGATCAGCTCGATGATCTCGCTCTGGAACTGGCGGCGGAGGACGTCGTAGCCCTTCTTGCCGACACAGAGGATCTTGACCGTCTTGCCATCGCGCTGCAGGCGCAGGGCATGCTCGCGGGCGAGACGGGCGATCGACGAGTTGAAGGCGCCGCACAGACCGCGCTCGGCCGTGCAGACGACCAGAAGATGCGTCTGGTCGGAACCGGTGCCGGCCAGAAGCTTCGGGCCGTCATCCGTATTGACGCCAGCCGCCACATTGGCGAGCACGGCGTTCATGCGCTCCGCATAGGGGCGCGCAGCTTCCGCAGCAGCCTGGGCACGACGCAGTTTCGCCGCGGCGACCATCTGCATCGCCTTGGTGATTTTCTGCGTCGCCTTCACCGAAGCGATGCGATTTTTTAGTTCCTTAAGGCTCGGCATGAGCGTCCCTGTCAGTCGGACCGAGGACCGGGCCGCGCATGGCGGCCCGGTTCAGACCTGGAATCAGGCGAAAGTCTTGGCGAAACCGTCCAGAGCAGACTTCAGCTGCGCGCGGAATTCGTCGTTCAGCTCGCGCTTGTCGCGGATGCCGTCGAGAAGCGCCTTGTGCTCGGTCCGCAGCACGGCCAGCAGGCCCGCCTCGAAGGCGCCGACCTTGTTGACCGGGATGGCGTCGAGGTAGCCGTTCACGCCGGCGAAGATCACCGCGACCTGCTCCTCGACCTTCAGCGGCGAGAACTGCTGCTGCTTCAGGAGCTCGGTGAGGCGAGCGCCGCGGTTGAGCAGGCGCTGGGTCGTGGCGTCGAGGTCCGAGCCGAACTGCGCGAACGCCGCCATTTCGCGGTACTGCGACAGCTCGCCCTTGATCGGGCCGGCAACCTGCTTCATCGCCTTGATCTGCGCGGCGGAGCCGACGCGCGACACCGACAGACCGACGTTCACCGCCGGGCGGATGCCCTGGTAGAACAGATCCGTCTCGAGGAAGATCTGGCCGTCGGTGATCGAGATCACGTTGGTCGGGATGTAGGCCGACACGTCGTTCGCCTGGGTCTCGATGACCGGCAGGGCCGTCAGCGAGCCATTGCCGTTGTCGTCGTTGAGCTTGGCAGCGCGCTCGAGCAGGCGGGAATGCAGGTAGAACACGTCGCCCGGGTAAGCTTCACGGCCCGGCGGACGGCGCAGCAGCAGCGACATCTGGCGGTAGGCGACGGCCTGCTTCGACAGATCGTCATAGACGATAAGGGCGTGCATGCCGTTGTCGCGGAAGAACTCGCCGATGGCGCAGCCGGCGAACGGCGCGAGGTACTGCATCGGGGCCGGGTCGGAAGCGGTCGCCGCGACGATGATCGAGTATTCGAGCGCGCCGCGCTCCTCGAGCACCTTCACGAACTGGGCGACGGTCGAGCGCTTCTGGCCGATCGCGACGTAGACGCAGTAGAGCTTCTTCGACTCGTCGCCGGTCTCGTTGACCGACTTCTGGTTCAGGATCGTGTCGAGCGCGATCGCGGTCTTGCCGGTCTGGCGGTCACCGATGATCAGCTCGCGCTGGCCGCGGCCGACAGGGATCATGGCGTCGATCGACTTCAGGCCGGTCTGCATCGGCTCATGCACCGACTTGCGCGGGATGATGCCGGGAGCCTTGACGTCGACGCGGCGACGCTCGGTGTACTCGATCGGGCCCTTGCCGTCGATCGGGTTGCCCAGCGCGTCGACGACGCGGCCGAGCAGGCCCTTGCCGACCGGCACGTCGACGATGGCGTTGGTACGCTTGACCGTGTCGCCTTCGGCGATGTCACGGTCGGAGCCGAAGATCACGACGCCGACATTGTCGGTCTCGAGGTTCAGCGCCATGCCACGGGTACCACCCGGGAACTCGACCATCTCACCGGCCTGGACGTTGTCCAGCCCGTAGATGCGGGCGATGCCGTCACCGACCGACAGAACCTGTCCGACTTCGGAAACCTGAGCCTCGGAGCCGAAATTCTTGATCTGCTCCTTGAGGATTGCGGAGATTTCAGCGGCGCGGATGTCCATCAGCCGACCTCTTTCATGGCGATCTTGAGTGAATTGAGTTTGGAACGAACCGACGTATCGATCATGCGGCTACCGACCTTGACGATCAGTCCGCCGATCAACGCCGGATCGACATTCGAAGAAAGGGTGACGTCCTTGCCGATCTGGGCCTTGAGCGCTTCCTTGAGCGCCGCGACCTGGGCATCGGACAGCGCCTCGGCGCTCGTCACCTCGGCGGTGACTTCACCGCGATGCTTGGCAAGCAGCTGGCGGAAGCCAGCGATCATGCCGGGAACGGCGAAGAGACGGCGATTGTTGGCGGCGACCTTGACGAAATTTCCGACGAGACCGCCGATCCCGACCTTGTCCAGAATCGCCGAGACAGCGCGCAGCTGGTCCTCGGCGGCGAACACCGGGCTCCGAACGAGGCGGACGAGGTCGTCGCTCTCGCTCAGAAGGGCCGAAACGCGGGACAGATCGGCATCGACGGCGTCGATCGCGCCGCTCTCGAGGGCCAGATCAAACAGTGCCGTAGCGTAGCGCTCGGCGACCCCTGATACGAGAGTGTTGTCTTCTGCCACCTGATCCTCGCTCTGTGACGCGCCCCCACTTCCGGGTTCATCCGGGAGCTGCACGCAACGCCTTGAACGTATTGAAGATTTTCCCAACGGTTGGACGCCGCCAAAAACGGCATTCCCCGAAGCCGCGCGTTCGTTAGCACAGCATCCGGCGACTCGCAACAAGGCGGGCGCCTTGAATCGTCCAGAAATCCCGGAGCCGCGCCGATCCGCCTCACAGGAAGCTCTGCGGATCGATGTCGACCTGCACCTTCAGGCTCCCCCTAACGGGCGGTGCATCGGCCAGCCAGTCGCGCAGGAAGCCCTGCAGATCGACCGCGCGCGGCGCCTGCACGAGCAGGCGGAAGCGGTGACGACCGCGCAGCACGGCGAGCGGCGCCTCCGACGGCCCGAGCACCATCACGGGCCCGCTTTCCGGTGCCGCGCGGCGCAGGGCCATCGCATAGCCGTAGGAACTCGCCCGGTCGGCCGCGGAAACGATGATGCCGGCAAGCCGGCCGAAGGGCGGCAGCACGGCGACGCGGCGCGCCTCGATCTCGCGGGCATAGAAGGCCTCGCGGTCTCCCGAGGCGATTGCGGCGATGACGGGATGCTCCGGCGCATAGGTCTGCAGCAGCGCCCGGCTGTCGCCGCCGGCGCGGCCGGCGCGTCCCGTCACCTGCGCCAGCAGCTGGAAGGTCCGCTCGGCGGCGCGCGGATCGCCATGGGCGAGGCCAAGATCGGCATCGACGACGCCGACCAGCGCCAGCAGCGGGAAGTTATGCCCCTTCGCGACCAGCTGCGTGCCGATGATGATGTCGGCGCCGCCGTTGCGAATCGTGTCGAGCTCCTGCCGCATCCGCTTGACGCCACCAAGCAGATCGCTCGACAGGATCACCCGGCGCGCGTCCGGAAAATGCTTCTGCACCTCCTCCGCCACGCGCTCGACGCCGGGGCCGCAGGCGACCAGGCTGTCCTCTGCGTCGCAGACCGGGCAGCGGTCCGGCCGGTGCTCGTGATGGCCGCAGTGATGGCAGACCAGCTGGCCCCGAAAGCGGTGGTCGACCAGCCAGGTCGAGCAGTTCGGGCATTGGAAGCGATGGCCGCAGCTGCGGCAGAGCGTCAGCGGGGCATAGCCGCGCCGGTTGAGGAAGAGCAGCGCCTGTCCCTTGTTGCCAATGGTCTCGCCGATCGCCTGGATCAGCGACGGCGCCAGGAATTCGCCTCGTTGTGGCGGATCGACGCGAAGGTCGACGGGGATGATGTCCGGCAGCTTGGCCGCGGCATAGCGGGCCGACAGCACGATCCGGCGATAGCGGCCCTGGTCGGCATTGACTCGGCTCTCGATCGACGGCGTCGCCGAGGCGAGCACGACCGGGAAGGCGCCAAGATGTCCGCGCACCACCGCCATGTCGCGGGCGTTGTAGATGACGCCCTCCTCCTGCTTGTAGGCGGTGTCGTGTTCCTCGTCGACGATGACCAGGCCCAGCTTCGAAAAGGGCAGGAACAGCGCCGAGCGGGCGCCAACGACGGCCTGAACCTCGCCGGTGGCGACGCCGCGCCAGACCCGCTCGCGCGCCCTGGGCTGCATCTCGGAGTGCCACTCCGCCGGACGATGGCCGAATCGGCGCGCGAATCGGTCGAGGAAATCGCCGGTCAGTGCGATCTCCGGCAAGAGCACCAGCGCCTGCTTGCCCAGCCGAAGCGTCTCCGCCACCGCCTCGAAATAGACCTCCGTCTTGCCGGAACCGGTGACGCCGTCGATCAGCGACACCGAGAAGGCGTTCGCCGCCACGGCCTCGCGCAGGATCGCCGCCGCGTCGGCCTGGCCCGGATCGAAGGTCGGGCAGGCGTGATCGGGCTCCGGCGGCTCGGTCAGCGCCGGCGGCGGCAGCTCGATCAGCTCGAGCACACCCTGCT
>JAEWAD010000375.1 GCA_023391905.1 Pseudomonadota bacterium
CGCAGGGTGCGGCGCGGATCGATGCGGCCGCGCGGCGCCGCGACCAGGCGGCGGGTGCGGACGCGGTCGGCGGCAAAGGCCAGCCCGGCGATGCGCGCCTTCGCCTCGGCGATCTCGGCGGCGCTCATCTGCGCGAAGTCGCGCGTCAGGAAGCGCTCGTCGACCGAGGTCGCGAGGCGCGGCTCGCGCTCCCGCATGTCCTCTGCGGCGGGCGGATCGATCTCGGCGAACAGCGCCTGCGCGACGCGGGCGGCCGCCGGGTTGGGCGGCTCCTGCTCCGGCCCCGCGACGCCCGGCGGGCGATCGACCAGCACCGGCGCCCGCAACCGCCCCGCCTTCCAGAACAGCCGGAACGCCTCGTCGAAGACGGCGCGCTGCTCGCGCTTCGTCACCAGCACGGCATGCAGCGTCCAGTAGAGATCGTCGCGCGAGGCGATGCCGGCGATCTCGACGGCGCGGATCGCGTCGACGATCGCCGCCGGCCCGACCGGCAATCCGGCGCGCCGCAGCAACCGGCCGAAGGCGAGGATGTTCTCGGCGAGCCGACCGCCTGAGGAAACCTCCCTATCGCCTTGATCCGACTCCCGCATCATCCGACCGCCTCCGCCCGCGCGGCGTCGACAAGCGCCTGGACGCGGCTGCCTGCGATCCTGGCGATATCGTCCTGATACTTGAGCAGGACGCCGAGCGTGTCCGAGGCGACCGCCGGCTCGAGCACGGTCTGGTCGAGCTCGACCAGCGCCGCCGCCCAGTCGAGCGTCTCGGCGACGCCGGGGTTCTTGAAAAGCTCCTCGCCCCGGAGCGCCTGCACGAAGGCGACGACCTGCCGGGACAGCCGCTCGCCGGCGCCGGGCACCTTGGCTCGCAGGATCGCCAGCTCGCGCTCGCGGTCGGGATAATCGACCCAGTGATAGAGGCAGCGCCGCTTCAGCGCGTCGTGGATCTCGCGGGTGCGATTGGTGGTGACGACGACGATCGGCGGCTCGCTCGCGCGGATCGTGCCGAGCTCCGGCACGGTCACCTGGTTGTCGGCCAGCACTTCGAGCAGATAGGCCTCGAACGCCTCGTCGGCGCGGTCGAGCTCGTCGATGAGCAGCACCGGCGCGCCGCCCGGCGCGGCTTGCAGCGCCTGCAGCAGCGGCCGGCGGATCAGGAAGCGCTCGGAGAAGACGTCGTCGACCAGCCGGGCGCGATCGACGCTGCCGGCCGCCTCGGCGGCGCGGATCTCGACCATCTGCGCGGCGTAGTTCCATTCATAGACGGCCGAAGCGACGTCGAGCCCTTCATAGCATTGCAGGCGGATCAGCGGCCGGCCGAGCTGGGCCGCCAGCACCTTGGCGATCTCCGTCTTGCCGACGCCCGCCTCGCCCTCGAGGAAGAGCGGCCGCTTCAGCCGCAGCGACAGGAACAGCACCGTCGCGAGCGCGCGGTCGGACACATAGCCGCCATTCGCCAGCAGGTCCTGGGTCGCTTCGATCGAGATGGGCAGCGGCCGCATATTCATTCTATATACCTACAGATAGAAAAACATGAACACAACCGAAGACGAGCGCCCCGCTGCGTAAAGCTGTCTCTTGGCCGGACCCTTTGATTTATATAGGCTGAGACGGGCGCGGGACGTGCCGGCATCATGCGGGCCGGCTGGTCCCGCTGGCAAGCTAGTACGGGGTTACTCATGCCACTGATCGCTATGGACGATCGCATCCGACTGAATGTCGAGGCCGATCCGGACAATGGCAAACCAGCACTGCTCCTGACCAACGCGCTCGGATCGGACATGACGATGTGGGAGGACCAACTCCCCGAACTGCGCGAGCATTTCCGCGTCATCCGTTTCGACGACCGCGGCCATGGCGGCTCGGACGTCCCCGACACGCCCTATACCATCGACCGCCTCGGCCGCGACGCCCGCAGCGTGCTCGACGCCGTGGGCGTCGAGAGCGCCCATGTCGTCGGCCTGTCGAAGGGCGGCATGGTCGCCGCCTGGCTGGCGGCCAACAAGCCGGACTATGTGGAGAAGCTGGTGATCTGCGCCGCGGCGCCGCATCTGCCGCCGCGCGACATGTGGGAAGGCCGCGCCAAGACCGCGCGCAGCGAGGGCCTCGGCGCCCTGATCGACGCCGTCATCGGCCGCTGGTTCCGCGAGGGGTTCCGCAATGCCGCACCGGACAAGGTGGCGCGCATCCGCGCCATGGTGCTGGCGACGCCGGCCGAGGGCTATGCCGCCTGCTGCGAGGCGATCGGCGAGATGGACCTGCGCGACGACCTCGGCCTGATCCAGGCGCCGACCCTGGTGATCTGCGGCGAGCACGACGCCGGCGCACAGCCGACCAAGACGCGCGAATGGGTCGCGTCGATCGACGGCGCCCGGATGGAAGTGATCCGCAACGCCGCCCATCTGTGCAATGTCGAACAGCCCGCCGCCTTCAATGCCGCGCTGCTCGGTTTCCTGACCGCGTGATCAGACGCGCTCGCGACCCGAGGCCGCGTCGAGGCTGAAGCGGCCGGGACCGGCGAAGACGATGTACAGGAAGATGAAGCAATAGAGGATGGCGGCGTCGCCGCCATTCAGGATCGGATAGAAGCTGCGCGGCGCATGCGCCATCCAGTAGGCGAATGCCATCAGGCCCGACAGCACGAAGGCGACCGGCCGCGAGAACAGGCCGATGATCAGCAGGAAGCCGCCGATCAGCTCCAGGATTCCTGCCGTCCAGGACAGGGTGAACATCTCCGGCGCAGCGCGGTCCGAGGCCGGAAACCCGAGGATCTTCTGCGTGCCGTGTGCAAAAAAGATCAGGGCAGAAACAATGCGCAGAAGACCGAGCGCGGACGACCGAAACTTAGAAAGCTTCTCAACAAGCACTGACAGATTCTCCATGGGTCAAAAATTGACCGGGCCTGTTAGCACGATGCCGTTACAGAGCCCACCCATGGAGATGCGATATCGGTGAACGCAGCATTCACCGATATCGATCATAATACTGTCACATGTTCGGATAGTTGGGTCCACCCGCGCCTTCCGGCGTGGTCCAGTTGATGTTCTGGTTCGGATCCTTGATGTCGCAGGTCTTGCAGTGGACGCAGTTCTGCGCGTTGATCACGAAGCGCGGCCCATCCGCCTCCTCGACCCATTCATAGACGCCGGCCGGGCAATAGCGGCCGGACGGGCCGGCATAGACGTCGTGCTCGGACGTCTTCTGCAGGGCCGCGTCGAGCACCTTCAGATGCACCGGCTGGTCCTCCTCGTGATTGGTGTTCGACAGGAACACCGAGGAGAGGCGATCGAAGGTCAGCACGCCGTCGGGCTTCGGATACTCGATCTTCTTGCACTGCGAGGCGGGCTTCAGCGACGCGAAGTCCGGCTTGCCGTGCTTCAGCGTGCCGAACAGCGAGAAGCCGAGCGTGTTGGCCCACATGTCGGCGGCGCCGAGCGCGATGCCGAGATAGGTGCCGAGCTTCGACCAGAGCGGCTTGACGTTGCGCACCCGCTTCAGGTCGCGGCCGATCGGACCCGAGCGCCAGTTCGCTTCGTAGCCGAGGATCTCGTCATGGGCGCGGCCGGCGGCCAGCGCGTCGGCGACGTTCTCGGCCGCCTCCATGCCCGAGAGCATCGCGTTGTGGCTGCCCTTGATGCGCGGCACGTTGACGAAGCCGGCCGAGCAACCGATCAGCGCGCCGCCCGGGAACACCAGCTTCGGCACCGACTGGTAGCCGCCCTCGGTGATGGCGCGGGCGCCATAGGAGATGCGCTTTGCCCCCGCGAACACCGGCGCGATCGCCGGGTGCGTCTTGAAGCGCTGGAATTCCTCGAACGGCGACAGATACGGATTGTCGTAGTTCAGGTGCACGACGAAGCCGACGACGACCTGGTTGTCCTCGAGGTGGTAGAGGAACGAGCCGCCGCCGGTCGAGCCGCCGAGCGGCCAGCCGAAGGAGTGCCGCACCAGGCCGGGCCGATGCAGCTTCGGATCAACCTGCCAGAGCTCCTTGATGCCGATGCCGTATTTCTGCGGCTCGCGCCCTTCCGCGAGGCCGAAGGCACCGATCAGCTGCTTGGCGAGCGAGCCGCGCGCCCCTTCGCCGATCAGCGTGTACTTGCCGCGCAATTCCATGCCGCGCTGGTAGTTCGGGCCCGGCTCACCGTCGCGGCCGACGCCCATGTCGCCGGTGGCGACGCCGGCGACGGCGCCGTTCTCGTCGTGCAGCAGCTCGGCGGCGGCGAAGCCCGGATAGATCTCGACGCCGAGCGCCTCGGCCTTGGCCGCCATCCAGCGGCACACATTGGCGAGCGACACGACATAATTGCCGTGGTTGGACATCAGCGGCGGCATCAGGAAATTGGGCAGGCGGACGGAACCGGCCGGCCCCAGGAAGAGGAACTGGTCCTCGGTCACCGGGGTCTTCAGCGGCGTGTCGTCCTCCTGCCGCCATTCCGGCAGCAGCTTGTCGAGCGCGATCGGATCAATGACGGCGCCCGACAGGATATGCGCGCCGACCTCGGACCCCTTCTCGACGACGACGACGGAGATGTCGGGGTCGCGCTGTTTCAGGCGGATGGCGGCAGCGAGACCGGCGGGGCCCGCCCCGACGATCACAACATCGAATTCCATGGCTTCGCGTTCGGGAAGCTCAATCGTATCTGTCATGCTGCCTATCCGGTTCCCTGACTGGTCCCTCTTTAGAAGAGCAGCAAACCGCAGGCAATGCCGAAAATGCTGCAATGCGAAGGACTTGATGAAGCTTTCGCATCAACATCATGCGGAGCATGCCGGCTCAGGAAACACAGCGCTTTATTTCGATGCCCGAACGCGCCAGACCGTTCCATTGGCATCCTCCGAGACATAGAGGGCGCCGTCACGGCCGACCGCGACGCCGACCGGCCGGCCCCACAGCGCTTCGTCGGAAAGCACGAACCCGGTCATGAAGTCTTCGTAGCCGCCGGTCGGACGGCCGTCCCGCATTGGCAGGCGGACGACCTTGTAGCCGGTCGGACCGCTGCGGTTCCAGGAACCATGCAGCGCCACGAAGGCATCGCCGCGATACTCCGCCGGAAAGGCGTCGTGGTCGTAGAAGGCCATGCCGAGCGGCGCGGAGTGTGGTTGCAGCAGCACGTCCGGCACGGTCACGGAACCGGAGAGGTCGGCCCGGGCGCCGTCGTGCCGCGGATCCGGGTTGGCGCCGATGTAGAACCACGGCCAGCCATAGAAGGCGCCGTCGGCGACGCGGGTGACGTAGTCGGGCGGCAGGTCGTCGCCGAGGCCGTCGCGCTCGTTGACCGCGCACCAGGGATCGTTGGTGCCCGGCGCGACGGCGAGCCCCGAACAATTGCGCAGGCCTGTGGCGAAGGTGCGGAAGTCCTCGCCCTCCGGCGTCGCCACGAAGACGGCGGCGCGCCCCGCCTCGTTGCCCCAGGCGGCGCCCTTGCCGTGCCGGGTCTCCCAGGCGGCGATTTCGGCGGCGTCCTTGCGGCCCATGCCGGAGCCGATGTTCGAGGCCGAGCCGACGGCGATGAACATCTGCCGGCCATCGTTCGAGAAGGCGAGGTCGCGCGTCCAGTGCGAGCCGCCGGGCGGCAGGCTCTTCACGACGACTTCCGGTGCCCCGCCGGCCCGGCGCGCGCCGGCCTCATAGGGAAAGCGGACAACCCGGCTCCGCTCCGCGACATAGACGAACTTGGGATCCGGCCCCGGCGGATAGAAGGCAAGGCCATAGGGCCGGTCGAGCCCGCGCGCGAAGGGGACGGGCGGGCCGCCATCGGCCGGCAGCACGCGGATGCGCCCTGCCCGGCTTTCAACGACGAAGAGATCGCCATCCGGGGCCACCCGAAGCGTGCGCGGCCCGGAAAGCCCGTCCGCGACCAGCTCGACCTCGAACCCGTCGGGAACACGCGGCATGGCGCCGGAAGGCCGCGGCACGATGTCGGGCTGCGTCGCATTGACGTCGGTCGCGAAGGGCGGCGGCAGGTCCTGCGGCCGGATCAGGCGCTCGACGCCCGGCGCATCGGCGCGCCAGCCCCCGAAGGCCTCCGCGCCTTGCCGCGGCTCGGCCGCCAGCGCGGCGACGGGAAGCAGGATCGATGCGATGGCAACCAAGCGGATCGGCACGGCGAATTCTCCTGGACTTTGTCGTCGGACGGCAAGCCGACAGGGTCGACACGGGCGTCGGTTGAGCCTACTCAATAACGATATGATGGCTCCCGAGTTTCCTGCCCCGTCCCGCGAAGCGCTGGCGGCGCTCCTGGATTGGTACGTCGCCAACGAGGTCGACGTGGCGATCGACGAGGCGCCCGTCAATAGGCTCGTGCCGCGCCCGCCCGAGGAGGCGCCGCAGCCTGTGGAGTCGCGCGCGCTGCCGCCCATGGCGGAGCCGTCCCACCCGCAGCCGATGATCGCCACCGCCATGTCGCCCGAGGCCGACGCGCTGGCGGCACGCGACGCCGCGGCGCGGGCCGGGACCCTGGACGAGCTCCGGGACATCGTCGCCAATTTCGAAGGCTGCGCGCTCCGGACCACGGCGAAGTCGCTGGTATTCGCGGAAGGCAACCCGTCGGCGCGGGTGATGCTGGTCGGCGATCCGCCCGGCCGCGACGAGGATCTGCAGGGCGAGGTGTTCGCCGGTCCGGCCGGCCAGCTGCTCGACCGCATGCTGGCGGCGATCGGCCTTCGCCGCGCCGATGTCTACATGGCGCCGATCGTGCCCTGGCGGCCGCCGGGCAATCG
>JAEWAD010000447.1 GCA_023391905.1 Pseudomonadota bacterium
AGCGTGTACCAGCCGACGGCGGCGGCGTCCGAGGCGGCCTCGGGCGCGCCATCGGCGGTGGCGGCGAAGACGACGATGACGTAGTGGCCACGCACCGTGCCGTCCGCCGCACGGTCGATCGCATCCAGCGCTTCGACGAGTCGCGGCGTGCCGAGCGTTAGTCCCGTCTCCTCGGCGAGTTCGCGCGCCGCGGCTTCCACCAACCGCTCGCCGCGTTCAACGCGTCCACCCGGCAGCGACCAGGCGCCGCGCCAGGGGGCGTGCCCGCGCTGGACCAGCAACACCTTGCCGTCGCGCCAGACCGCGACGCTGACGCCGAGAACCGGACCGGCCGCGGCGGGAGGGGTGTCAGGCTGTGCGGGCGAGGGGGGCATGGTTGTCCTTCTCGTCGCCGCTGTCGGCAATGGCGGCGCGGGTGGCGGCGATGGCGGGGCGCAGTTCCTTCTCCGTGACGGCCGCGATGGTCCAGAGCAGGTCGAGCTTGCCGGCCTTGACCGTCTCGCGGACGGCATCCTGCGCCGCCGCGGCCTGCCGGTCGAGCCGCCGCACCAGCGCATCGAGCGCGACCCGCCTGCGATGGTCGGTCGTCCGTCCGAGCACGGGGCCGCGCTGCGCCGGCCGCCAGGCGAGCACGCCGTCGACGAGATCGAGCCGATGCGGCAAACTCTCAAGAAGCACCGCCAAATCCTCGGCGTGATTCAGGTAATTGCTTTCCGGCGGCGCCGGCTCGAACGGCATGAAACGTCTCCTGGGTCCGCGACGGCATGGTTGGCCGCCGCAGAAGCGCAGCGAAGAAGATGATAGGATGCAGATCGTTAGCGGCGCTTCCTTACGAAGTCTTTACCAAATGGCCGCGATGGCCCCTGTCGGAGAAATCGGATGTGTGGACGCTACGCGCTGGCGGTGCCGAAGGAGGATGTCGAGGCCGAGTTCTCGATGATCCGCATCGAGTGGTTTCCGCCGCGCTACAACATTGCGCCGACCCAGCCGATCCTGGTCGTGCGGGCCGAGCGGGGCGAGCGCCGGCCGGCGCTGGTGCGCTGGGGGCTGATCCCGTCCTGGACCAAGGACCTCTCCGCCCTGCCGCTGCTCTTCAATGCGCGCTCCGAGACCGCCGCCGAGAAACCGGCCTTCCGGGGCGCATTCCGGCATCGCCGCTGCCTCATCCCGGCGACCGGCTTCTATGAGTGGCAGAAGGGCGCCGACGGCAGGAAGCAACCCTTCTATCTGCAGCCGGCCAGGGGCGGCGTCATCGCCTTCGCCGGTCTCTGGGACGAGTGGGCGGATGACAAGGGCAATGTCATCGATACCGCCACCATCCTGACCACAGCCGCCAATCGCGAACTGGCGCCGATCCACGAGCGCATGCCCGTCGTCGTGCAGCCCGACCAGTATGATCTCTGGCTCGGGCTGGACGCCGGGCGGGGCGAGGGCGCGTCGCGACTGCTGCTGCCGCCACCGGACGGCACGTTCGAGCCCATTCCGGTCGGGCCGGGGGTGAACAATTTCCGCAACGACAATGCCGCGATCCAGCTGCGCGCCATCGTCGAGAGTGCGCCGCCGCCTCGGCCCGTCGCCGAAAAGGCCAAGCCGAAGCCTGGCGACGACCAGTTGAAGCTGTTCTAGCGTCCCATGTCCGCGCATCCCGGGCCCGAAGCGCCTCGGATTGCCGCAGGTGCGGGCTGGCCCGCATTTTCCGGATGACGCCTCGGCGTGGCTCGCCTAGATCTGGCCCGATCGGTTCCGCGCCCATCCGCCGGTTCCTCGCCTAGTCCAGACGGATCCACAACATGTCCGAACTCCTGCGCCCGGCCGTGGAGGGCTTCCTCCTCGGCGCCAGCCTCATCGTCGCCATCGGCGCGCAGAACGCCTTCGTGCTTCGCCAGGGCCTGGCGCGCAGCCATGTGTTTCCGATCGCGACCTTCTGCTTCCTGTCGGACGCGCTCCTGATCGCCGCCGGCGTCGGTGGTCTCGGTTCGGTCGTGCAGACGGCGCCGACGGTGCTCTTTCTGGTGACGCTGGCGGGCGCCGCCTTCCTCCTGTCCTATGGCGTGATGGCGCTGCGCCGGGCTTTCCGCACAAGCGCGCTGTCCGCCACGGGGGCGGCCGAGATGCGGCTCGGGCCCGCGCTGGCGATGGTGGCCGCGCTGACCTTCCTCAATCCGCATGTCTATCTGGATACGGTGGTGCTGCTCGGCTCGCTTTCGGGCCGCCACGCGGGCGAGGCTCGGGTCGCGTTCGGGCTCGGCGCCATGCTGGCGTCCGGCGTCTGGTTCTATACGCTCGGCTATGGCGCGCGTTTGCTGGCGCCGCTGTTCGCGCGGCCGATCGCCTGGCAGATCCTCGATCTCTTGATCGGCCTGGTCATGCTGTCGATCGCGGCGTCGCTGCTTTGGCAGGCGTGGGGGTAACGCGCGGCAGGCGCGAGGAGGGGCGGCACATGTTCAAACGCCGCCTGCCGCGCCTTGGCGCGGCGTGACGTCCCCCGGGGGTGGGACGGCAAGCATCGTCTGACGCTGGCCACGAGGCCGGCGAGCGATGCTTGATCTTGCGTGTCAGTCCCGCTCGTTCGGCGTCAGCGCAGCCTGCATCTGCGGCTGGAGCTGCTGCTCGAGCTTCTTCTTCTGCAGGATGGCAGCGACGATCTCGGGGTTGCCGAGTTCGCCGTACTTGGCCTGCAGGTCCTGCTCCTGCTCGCGTTGAGCCTTGGAGCGGAAGGGCGGGTGCTTTTCCTGGGTCATGATAGTCTCGAATTCCTGAGCATTTCCTCCGGAGGCCGTACTGATCTTGCGCCTGCTGGCCGCCGGGGATGCGCATATGAAATTCAAGTATGGCGGATTCGTGTTTTACCAACCCGTTAAGATGCGGATGTCATTGTCAATTTTCGTGTAAGGTTGTTGCAGGCGAGGAACAGGTGGGAATGCGCGCACGTGCGGCCAGAGAATTCGCATCCGTCGAGCCTGCCTGGCGGGTCGGTGTGACGGCATGACCGCGCGTCCCTTCGAGCGCGAGGCCGGGTCGGCCAGCTGGTCGCTGCGCCTCGCCCTCCTGCCGATTCCGATCCTGATCGTCGCGGGCGTGCTGCACCGCTACGAGTGGATCGACGTCGTTCCGCTCTTCGTCGCGATGGCCATCGCCTGGGGCCTGGCGCTGCTGGCGCTCGTCATGGGTGGCCTCGCCATGCGCGATATCTGGATCGAGGGCGTTCGCGGCTTCGGACCGGCCCTCACGGGTTCCCTGCTGGCGCTGGTCATTCTCGCCATGCCTGGTTTCGTCGTGGCCGAGATGCTGCGTCTGCCGCGGCTTTCCGACGTTTCCACCGACCCGATCGACCCGCCCGCCTTCACGGCGCCCGGCATCCAGGCGCATCCGCCGCTTGATGCGCCCGACATCGAGGCGCAGCAGAAGGCTTATCCGGACATTGTCGCCCGGCACTATCCGGTGACGCCGGAGCGTGCCTTCGCAGCCGCGATGAAGCTGGTCGAAGGCCGCGGCTGGAAGGTCGCGGCAGCCAACGGGCCGGATCTCGAGGTCGCGGATGCCGGCATCGAGGCCGTCGCCAAGACGCTCGTCCTTGCTCTGCCGGTCGATGTTTCGATCCGTATCATCTCCGACGAGGAGGGGACGCTGGTCGACATGCGTTCGGCCGGACGCGTCGGTGCCCATGATCTCGGCGACAATACCCGCCGGATCCGGGCCTTCTTCGCTGATCTCGACCTCGCGCTGCAGGGCGTGACGGAGCCCGACGAGGCGGCGGAGCCGGAGACGGATCTGCCACCTCTGCCGCCGGCATCCCCACGCCCGCGTTGAGCGGCGGGATCGTCAGGGCACGGGCTCGAACAGGCCGGTGAGCGTGACGCCCTCGGGCGCGCGCAGCCTCTCCCGGTCGACGAGATCCTCGATATGGGCGAGGACGGAGAGGGCGGCCGCGCCATGCAACGCCCTTGGCGTATCGCGATAGATGGCGCTGACGATCTCGGGGATCCGGCGGTCGCCGCGCGCGATGCGCTCGACAATCGCGGCTTCCCGCATCCGCCGATGCGCCTTGAGCGCGCGCACGAAGCCGGGCGCGTCCTCGACCTGCCCGCCATGGCCCGGCAGGTAGATCGTCTCGGGCCGTTCGGCGAGGCGGTCGAGCGAGGCCATGTAGTCGGCCATGGCGCCGTCCGGCGGGGCGACGATGGTTGTCGCCCACTTCATCACATGGTCGCCGGAGAAGAGCAGCGGGCTGTCGTCGAGCGCGAAAGCGAGGTGGTTCGCGGCGTGGCCGGGCGTGGCGATGGCGGTCAGCGCCCATCCGTCGCCCTCGATCCGCTCGCCGTCGACGAGGCGATGGTCCGGCACGAAGTCCATGTCGCCGCTGGCATCGAGCATGTGGATCTCGCCGAGCGCCAGGGGCCGCGCGAGGCGATGCGGTCCCTCGCCGAGCAAGGTCGCGCCGGTTGCCGCCTTGAGCAGCGCCGCGCCGGGCGAATGGTCGCGGTGGGTGTGGGTGATGACGATGTGGCTGATCTCCTCGCCCGTCGTGGCGCGGAGGATGGCCTCGACATGGGTGGGATCGTCGGGGCCGGGGTCGATGAC
>JAEWAD010000487.1 GCA_023391905.1 Pseudomonadota bacterium
CGCGATTGCTCAGCCCGTCGCCGGAAATGTTGATGACGAGGCGGTCGCTTCCATAGGGGCTCTCGCGGAGCATCGCCGCGGCGCGCAGCATGGCCGCGCCGACCGCCGTGCCGAGCGCCATGCGACCGGGAATCCGGCTCTGGAGGCGATCGGCGAAGGCGGCGATCCCCGGGGCGTCGGCGAGCTCGGTCCAGTCGAGGATGACGTTCTGGCGGGTTTCGCCGGCCCATTCCATGACCGCAACCGCGATGCGCTGATGGGGCCCCCGCTGGATCGCGCGCAGCACATCGGGCTGGCGAAAGGCGGTGGCGAAGCCGTCGCGCTGCAGCTTTCGTTCGGCCAGGTCCATGGAGGTCGACACGTCGAGGGCGATCACCAGCTTCAGATCGACCGGTCGAGAGGCTTCCGCGATCGCCGCGCCGGTGGTGGCGAGCGAGGCCAAGCACAGAAAGGATGCCAATATAAACATATGGCATCTGATCTTCTTGGGTAGAAACGCAAATGAACGTGATCCGGCGCGCATCATGAAGATCCACGATCGTGATCTATTGTTGAACTCGTCTGTCGCGGTGTGGTCCGCTGTTCATCTCGACCATAGCCAAGAATTGTTGCATGATTGTTTGATTGGGCAGGAGGGCGAAATGGAGGGCGAGGTCCATTACGGCGATCTGAGCTTCGATCCGTCGTTCCTGTTCGCGCGTCATGGCGCCGGCACGGAATTCCGCTTCACCCGGTCCGAGCGGGCGCTGCTCCAGGTCTTCACCCGCCATCCGCGCCGGGTGCTGACGCGGAACCAGCTCCTCGACGCCATCGCCGGTAGCGGTTCCGTCGGGACGGATCGCAGCGTCGATTTCCTGATCAACAGGCTGCGCGCCAAGCTTGGCGACTCGGCCCGAAGCCCCACGATGATCGCCACCCAATATGGCGAGGGCTACATCTGGATCGCCAGGCCGCAGCGCGCCGAGAGCCGGCGGGACGCGGTGCGACGGCAATCCTGAACGGGCCGAACCGTCCCGTCGCTTCGTGAACGACGAGACGGCCCTTGTCGTGTGTTCTCGCGCGCAGCAACCTGCCGCGCGAAGGCGCGTCAGAGCGCGGCGGCGATGCCGGCGGCGAGCTTGGCGTTGTTCTTCACCAGCGCGATGTTGGTGACGAGGCTGCGCCCCGACGTCAGCTCCAGGATGCGGCCGAGCACGTAGGGCGTCACGCCCTTGGCGCGGATGCCGTCGCGCTCGGCGTCGATGATGGCCTGCTCGATGTAGCCGCTCATCTCCTCGGCCGGGATCTCGTCGGCGACCGGCACCGGATTGGCCACCAGCATGCCGCCCGACAGGCCGATCTCGGCCCGCTTGGCAATGAAGGCGGCGATGTCGCGCGCCGCGTCGAGGCGGAGCGGCGAGGGCAGGCCGCTCTTGCGCGACCAGAAGGCCGGCAGTTCGTCCTGGCCGAAGGTGACGACCGGCACGCCGAGCGTCTCCAGCACTTCCAGCGTCTTCGGGATGTCGAGCAGCGCCTTGGCGCCGGCGCAGACGACGGTGACCGGCGTCTGCGGGAACTCGTAGAGATCGGCCGAGACGTCATAGGTGGTCTCGGCGCCGCGATGCACGCCGCCGATGCCGCCGGTGGCGAACACCTTGATCCCTGCGAGATGCGCCGTGATCATCGTCGCGGCGACCGTGGTGGCGCCGGGGCGGCCGGTCGAAAGCGCGAAGGCGAGGTCGGCGCGCGACACCTTCATCACGTCCTTGAGGCCGGCCAGGCGCTCCAGCTCGTCCGCCGTCAGGCCGACGCGGATCTTGCCGTCCATGATGGCGATCGTCGCCGGCACGGCGCCGTTCTCGCGGACGATGTCCTCGACGGCGCGGGCGGTCGCGATGTTGTCCGGATAGGGCATGCCATGCGTGACGATCGTCGTCTCGAGCGCCACCAGCGGCTTGCCATCCGCCTTGGCGGCGGCGACTTCGTCGGAAAGGATGATGAGGTCTTTTTCGGACATCGAAGAGTACCGTTCTTCTTGGAGGCGCGGGCCGGCGCCCCCGACGGGGGTGCTGAGCGACCGCGAAAAGGCGGACCATGCCGATCCGGCGCGGCGCGCGCAAGTGTTCCGACGATTCGGTGCGCAGAGATTCTGCTTGCCTGAGGTCCGGCGCGACGCGCCGGCGCCCACGTCCGCGGGAGGCAAGCCATTCGCTTTCCCGGCCCCGTTTCGGCATTCCATTGCCTTTTCTTTCGCGTCCGGAGCGGTTCTTATCGACGACCCTTCGAACCGCGTCGGCGCGCCGTCGCCATGCCGCATCACCAAGAGGCTCCCAGCATGACCAAGACCGCCCTCATCACGGCCGCCAGCAAGGGCATCGGCGCGGCTGTCGCCCGCCGCCTCGCCGCGGATGGCTATCGCGTCGGCCTGCTCGGCCGCTCGGAGGGCGTCGACGCACTCGCGGCCGAACTCGGCGGCTTCGCCGTTCGGGGCGACGTCACCAAC
This sequence comes from Pseudomonadota bacterium, assembly GCA_023391905.1. Lineage (GTDB taxonomy): Bacteria > Pseudomonadota > Alphaproteobacteria > Rhizobiales > Kaistiaceae > Kaistia. The sequence continues at coordinate 2,483 of JAEWAD010000487.1, forward strand.
CCGGACGATCTCGTCGCGTTGGTCGAGCGCGCCCGCACCGAGACCGGCAGCATCGACGTCATCGTCGCCAGTACCGGCCATGCGGCGAAGAAGAAGCTGCTCGATCTCGACGATGCCGACTGGCATGCCGCGCTCGACATCTTCCTGATGCCGACGGTTCGCCTGCTGCGCGCGGCGCGGGCCGACCTCGAGAAGTCCAGGGGCGCGGTGATCGCGATCTCGAGCTTCGCCGCCAAGCGCACCGATCCGGATTTCGCCTCGTCCTCGGTGCTGCGCGCCGGGCTCTCCGCCTATGTCGGCGTCGCCGCACGGACGCTCGCCAAGGACGGCATCAGCGTCAACGCGATCGCGCCGGGCTTCGTCGATTCGCTGCCGAGCACGCCGGAGCGCATCGCCCGCATTCCGGCCGGCCGCTATGCCGAGGTCGCCGAGGTCGCCGCGACCGTGGCCTATCTCGCCTCGCCGGTGGCGCGCTACGTCACCGGCCAGACCATCGCCATCGACGGCGGCCTGACCGCCTGAGGCTCACTTCGCCATCAGGTATTTCGCCACCGCCTCGTAGGCCGGCAGGCTGGTCGGATCATTGGCCGCGTTGCCGGCCTTCGGGTGCGAGGCGAAGCGGGCGATCACCATGCGCGCGGCCGGGTCGACATAGATCGCCTGGCCGTGCACGCCGCGCGCCATGAAGGCGCCATTCGGATTGTGCGAGATCCACCACATGCCGGTGTAGCTCCAGCCCTTGAGCAGCGGATAGTCGGCCCTGGCGAAGGCCGCCTTGTCGCCGCCGGCGCGGATATGGGCGATCGCCGCTTCCGGGATGAGCTGGACGCCGTTCTGGCGACCGTCATCCAGCATCAGCTGGCCGATCCGCGCCATGTCGCGGAGGCCTGCATTGAAGCCGCCGCCGGCAAACGGCGTGCCGATCGAATCGACGGTGTAATAGGCGTCCTGCTCGGCGCCCATCCGGCTCCAGATCCGCTCGGAGAGCAGCGTCGCCACGGATTTTCCCGTGACGCGCGCGATGATCCAGCCCATCGCGTCCGAATTGATCGTCTTGTAGCCGAAGGCCGCGCCGTGCTCGCCTTCCTTCCGGACGGTCTTCAGATAGTCGAAATAGCTGCGCGGACCGGTGTAGTCGGCCGGCTTGGGCAAGGGGCTGCCGGCGGCCGAAAAGATCCAGACATCGGCATCCGGGTCGGAATAATCCTCGCTGTAGTGAAGGCCGGTGGTCATGTCGAGCACCTGGCGCACCGTCGCGTCGCCGAAGGCGCTCGCCGAAAGCTCCGGCACCAGCGTCGCCACCCTGGCCTTGTCGTCGATCGTGCCCTCGGCGACGAGGATCTCGCCGAGGAGCCCCGTCAGCGACTTGGTCACCGACATCGCCGCATGCTTGCCGGTGTCGTCGAGGCAGCCGGCATAGCGCTCGTAGACCAGCTTGCCGTCATGCAGGATGGCGATGCCGTCCGTATAGTTGGCGGCAAGCGAATTGTCGAAGCGCATTTTCCTGTCGCCGCCGAGCGGGGTGAAGGTGAGGGCGTCGATGCCGCCGTCCGGGGCGCTCTCGAAGAAGCGCAGCGGGTCCAGCCCGCGCCCGACGCCGATCGTCGGCATCAGCTGGCGGAAATGACAGACCGTCCAGCGCAGCTTCGGAAAGCTGAAATAGTCGGGATCGGTGAAGCGGATGATCTTGTCGGCGGGCGGCAGCGCGCCGACCATCCAGCCGAGCGCGATCGGATCGGATTCGGCTGAAGTCATCGGCTGGGCCTCTTGCGCGCGGAGCGGCGCCGGCGCGAGCGTCGCGGCGAAGGCGCCGAGCGCGGCCGCCAGGGTGACGCCGCGAGCAGCCGCGGAAAGGGCGGGGACCTGCGGGATCCGGGGTGCGATCTGGAACATGGGCAAGCCTCCGGCGCGGACGCGCGTGCAAATGGCCCGAGGCCTCATCCTAGCCCGATCGGCCGCCGCGACGCCACCGGAGATCGGTCCGTGTTCCCGGCGCAACGGGTTCTTGCGCATGAGAACAAAACGTGTACATTATCCCTGTTTGCTCACGTCCGAGCGGTGTGGAATAAGGAGCGCCGGAATGTCTCAATCTTCTCTCCGTCTCGTCGAAGGGGCCACAATGGACAAGTCGAAAGCGCTCGATGCAGCGCTCTCCCAGATCGAACGATCCTTTGGCAAGGGTTCGATCATGCGCCTCGGCCAGAACAAGGCCGTCGAGATCGGCACGGTTTCCACGGGTTCGATCGGCCTCGATATCGCGCTCGGCATCGGCGGCCTGCCGCGCGGCCGAATCATCGAGGTCTATGGTCCGGAATCCTCGGGCAAGACGACGCTGGCGCTGCACACCATCGCCGAGGCGCAGAAGAATGGCGGCATCTGCGCCTTCGTCGACGCCGAGCACGCGCTCGATCCCGTCTATGCCCGCAAGCTCGGCGTCAATCTCGACGACCTGCTGATCTCGCAGCCCGATACCGGCGAGCAGGCGCTCGAGATCACCGACACGCTGGTGCGCTCCGGTGCGATCGACGTGCTGGTGGTCGATTCGGTGGCGGCGCTGACGCCGCGCGCCGAGATCGAGGGCGAGATGGGCGACAGCCTGCCCGGCATGCAGGCGCGCCTGATGAGCCAGGCGCTGCGCAAGCTCACCGCGTCGATCTCGAAATCGAACACGATGGTGATCTTCATCAACCAGATCCGCATGAAGATCGGCGTCATGTTCGGCAATCCGGAGACGACGACGGGCGGCAATGCGCTCAAGTTCTACGCCTCCGTCCGCCTCGACATCCGCCGCATCGGCGCGATCAAGGAGCGCGACGAGGTGGTCGGCAACCAGACCCGCGTCAAGGTCGTCAAGAACAAGCTGGCGCCGCCGTTCAAGCAGGTCGAGTTCGACATCATGTATGGCGAGGGCGTCTCCAAGATGGGCGAGCTCATCGATCTCGGCGTCAAGGCCGGCATCGTCGAGAAGTCCGGCGCCTGGTTCTCCTATGACAGCCAGCGTCTCGGCCAGGGTCGCGAGAACGCCAAGACGTTCCTGCGCGAGAACCCCCAGGCGGCCGCCTCAATCGAGCTGGCGATCCGCCAGAATGCCGGCCTGATCGCCGACCAGCTGATCAAGGGTGGCCCCGAGGACGACAGCGACGGCGGCGACGCGCTGGAGGCCTGAGCGGCCGCGCGGACGGGGTGTCGCCGACGCCCCGTTCGTGCTTTCCTGTATCGCGAATGTCCGCGCCGGTCGGCCGGCGCGGGGCCCCGGGAGAGGGGATCCCATGGCTGGGCAGGAAGTACGCGGCGGTTGTCACTGCGGCAATGTCCGCTTCACGGCGCGGGGCGAATTCGGCGCCGCGATGAGCTGCAACTGCTCGATCTGCCAGAAGCGCGGCCACTGGCTCGCCTTCGTCCCGGCCGGCGATTTCGTCCTCGAGACCGATCCGGCGGCGCTCGCCGACTATCAGTTCAACCATCGCCGCATCCATCATCTCTTCTGCACCACCTGCGGCGTCGGCTCGTTCGGGCGCGGCACGGCGCCGGACGGATCCGCCATGGTCGCGGTCAATGTCCGCTGCATCGACGACATCGATCTTTCGACGGTGAGCGTGACGCCCTATGACGGCCGCAACGCCTGAGCCGCGAGGCCGTCGACGCGCGCTAACCCTACCGCACGCGGTTTCTGGACAGTCCGCTTAGCGCTCGCTACAAACGCCGGCACAATTCCTTCGGCGGGTGCGCTTTGACGCGCCCTGCCCACTGCAGCAGGCGGGTCAGTTTATGAGCAGCGTCAACGACATCCGGTCGGCGTATCTCGGCTTCTACCAGAAGAACGGTCACGAGATCGTCGCGTCGAGCCCGCTGGTGCCGCGCAACGATCCGACGCTGATGTTCACCAATGCCGGCATGGTCCAGTTCAAGGACTATTTCACCGGCCGTTCCGCCGCGCCCTATCCGCGCGCCACGACGTCGCAGAAATGCGTCCGCGCCGGCGGCAAGCACAACGATCTCGACAATGTCGGCTACACCGCCCGGCATCACACCTTCTTCGAGATGCTCGGCAACTTCTCCTTCGGCGACTATTTCAAGGAGCGGGCGATCGAGCTCGCCTGGAACCTCGTCACCAAGGAGTACGGCCTGCCGAAGGACAAGCTCTGCGTCACCGTCTATCACGATGACGAGGAAGCCTTCGGCCTCTGGAAGAAGATCGCCGGCCTGTCCGACGACAAGATCATCCGCATCGCCACCTCGGACAATTTCTGGCAGATGGGCGATACCGGCCCGTGCGGCCCGTGCTCGGAAATCTTCTTCGACCATGGCGACCATATCCCCGGCGGCCCTCCGGGCAGCCCCGACGAGGACGGCGACCGCTTCATCGAGATCTGGAATCTCGTCTTCATGCAGTTCGAGCAGATCGCGCCGGGCAACCGCGTGCCGCTGCCGCGTCCGTCGATCGACACCGGCATGGGCCTGGAGCGCATCGCCGCCGTCCTGCAGGGCGTGCATGACAACTACGACATCGACCTGTTCAAGGCGCTGATCCGCGCCTCGGTCGAGGCGACCGGCGTTCCGGCCGAGGGCGCCAACCGCGCCAGCCACCGCATTATCGCGGACCATCTGCGCGCCACCAGCTTCCTGATCGCCGACGGCGTGCTGCCGTCGAACGAGGGTCGCGGCTATGTGCTGCGCCGCATCATGCGCCGCGCCATGCGCCATGCGCATCTCCTCGGCGCGGCCGAGCCGCTGATCTGGCGCCTGGTGCCGGCGCTGGTCCGCGAGATGGGCCAGGCCTATCCCGAGCTGGTCCGCGCCGAGGCGCTGATCACCGAGACGCTGCGGCTCGAGGAAATCCGCTTCCGCCGCACGCTGGCGCGCGGCCTGACGCTGCTCGACGACGCGACGGGCTCGCTCACCAGTGGCGCGACGCTCGATGGCGAGACCGCGTTCAAGCTCTACGACACCTACGGCTTCCCGCTCGACCTGACGCAGGACGCGCTGCGCGCCCGCGGCATCGCCGTCGACACCGACGCGTTCCAGAGCGCGATGGAGCGCCAGAAGGCCGAGGCCCGCGCCAACTGGGCCGGCTCGGGCGACACCGCGACCGAGACGGTGTGGTTCGGCCTCCGCGACAAGCTGGGCGCCACCGAGTTCCTCGGCTATTCGTCCGAGGCGGCCGAAGGCAAGGTGCAGGCGCTGGTGCGCGACGGCGCCGAGATCGCCGAGGCGAAGGCCGGCGAGGCGGTGTCGATCGTCGTCAACCAGACGCCGTTCTATGCCGAATCGGGCGGCCAGGTCGGTGATGCCGGCCGCATCGAGACCGAGGGCGGCGCCGTCGTTGTCGTCTCGGACACGCAGAAGCGCGCCGACGGCCTGTTCGTCCATGTCGGTACCGTCGAGAGCGGCACGATCAAGGTCGATGATGCGGTGCGCCTCACCGTCGATCATGGCCGTCGCTCGACCATCCGCTCCAACCATTCGGCGACCCACCTGCTGCATGCCGCGCTCCGCCGCGTGCTCGGCGACCATGTCGCCCAGAAGGGCTCGCTGGTCGCGCCGGAGCGCCTCCGCTTCGACTTCAGCCATCCGAAGCCGATCGACGAGGCCGAGCTCGGCGCGATCGAGGACATCGCCAACGCGGTGGTGCTGCAGGATGCGCCGGTCGTCACCCGCCTGATGGATCGCGACGAGGCGATGCATTCCGGCGCCATGGCGCTGTTCGGTGAGAAGTATGGCGACGAGGTCCGCGTCGTCTCGATGGGCGAGGACGGCAACAAGGCCTATTCGGTCGAGCTCTGTGGCGGCACGCATGTCGGCCGCACCGGCGAGATCGGCCTGGTGACGCTCGTCGGCGAGAGCGCGGTCGCGGCCGGCGTCCGCCGCGTCGAGGCGCTGACCGGCAAGGCCGCGCGGGATCACCTGGAGCTGCAGGACAAGCGGCTCAAGGCCGTCGCGGCGGCGCTGAAGGTGCGTCCGGACGAGGCGGCTGATCGCGTCGCCTCGCTCGTCGAGGACAAGCGCCGTCTCGAGCGCGAGCTCGCCGAGGCCAAGAAGAAGCTGGCGCTCGGCGGTGGCGGCGGCCAGGCGGCCGGCGACGGCGTCCGGGAGATCGGCACGGTGCGCTATCTCGGCCGTGTCGTCTCGGGCATCGCGCCGAAGGACCTGAAGGGCCTCGTCGACGACGCCAAGAAGCAGGTCGGCTCGGGCATCGTGGCGATCGTCGGCGTCTCGGACGACGGCAAGGCCGGCCTGGTGGTCGGCGTCAGCGAGGATCTCGTCGGCAGCTACAGCGCCATCGACCTGGTCCGCGCCGGCTCCGACGCGCTCGGCGGCAAGGGCGGCGGTGGCCGCCCGGACATGGCGCAGGCCGGCGGGCCGGACGGCGCCAAGGCCGATGATGCGCTGGCCGCGATCGAGGCCGTTCTGGCAGGCTGACCCGCGGGCGCGTAAGCCCAGGAAGGGGAATACGCGATGGAACACGCCACGGCAGGCAGGGAACTTCTGGTCTTCCTGGTTGCCGCGGGCATCATCGTGCCCCTGTTCCAATATCTGAAGCTCGGCGTGGTGCTGGGCTTCCTGATCGCCGGCATCGCGGTCGGGCCGGGCGGGCTCGGCCATCTCGCCGAACGCTGGCCGCTCTTCGGCTATGCCGCCATCTCGGACGTGACGCGGCTGCAGACGCTGGGCGAGCTCGGCGTTCTCTTCCTGCTGTTCACGATCGGGCTGGAGCTCTCCTTCGCGCGGCTGAAGGCGATCGGGCGGCTGATGGTCAGCATCGGCGGCCTGCAGGTGGTGCTGGCGACGGCGGCGATCTATGCGCTCGCCGCCTCCGTCGGCTACCAGTTCGACGACGCGCTCGTGCTCGGCATGGCCCTGTCGCTGTCGTCGACGGCCATCGTCACCCAGTCCCTGATCGAGCGGCGCCGGCTCAGCACGCCGTCGGGACGGGCGACGCTCGGCGTCCTGATCCTGCAGGATCTGACCGTCGTTCCGATCGTCATCATCGTCGGCATTCTCGGCACGGCGGGCGCGACGGGCGGCGCCGGCGTCGGCCTGGCGCTGGTGCAGGGCATCGGCATCGCCACCGCCGTCGTCGTGGTGGTGCTGGCGCTCGGCCGTTTCCTGGTCCGCCCCTTGATGCGGCTGGCCGGATCGACCGGCAACCGTACCCTTCTTCTGGCGCTCACCCTGCTGATCATCGTCGGCGCCGGCGCGCTGACCTCGGCGGCCGGTCTATCCGCGGCGCTCGGCGCCTTCCTGGCCGGGTTGTTGCTAAGCGAGAGCGAATATCGTCACCAACTCGACGTCGATGTCGAACCGTTCAAGGACCTGCTGCTCGGGCTGTTCTTCATGACGGTCGGCATGACCATCGACCTGTCGATCGTCGTGGAGCAATGGGCCTTCGTGCTGGCGGCGCTCGCTGCCCTGCTCGCGGCCAAGATGGTGACGGCCTATGTGGCGGCGCGGGTCAACCGGCTCGAGCGGTCGGTGGCGGCCGAGATGGCCTTCCTGCTCGCCGGCGCCGGCGAATTCGCCTTCGTCATGTTCGCACTCGCCTACAGCGGCAATGTCATCGACGCAGAGGTGGCGCATTTCGCCACGACGGTGGCGGCGCTCTCGATGATGTTCACGCCGCTGCTCGGCGTCGTCGGCGGCCGGATCGCACGCCGCATGGAGGTGCGCCACCAGGCTCAGGCGCACGGCTTCCATGGCGACGTCGACCTTGCCGATCATGTGATCATCGGCGGCTATGGCCGCTTCGGCAGCATGGTGGCGCATATGCTGCGGACGGAGGGCATTCCCTTCGTCGCGCTGGATCTCGACGTGTCGCATGTCGAGCGGGCCAAGCGGGACGGGCACCCGGTGTTCTATGGCGATGCGACGCGCGCCGAGATCCTGGCCAGGCTGGGAGGCGACCGCGCCGCCGCCTTCGTCGTCACGCCGGACAGCGGCAATGTCGCGGAAAAGATGATCGCCGCCGTGCGCCGGCGCTGGCCGACGGCGGCGGTGCATGCCCGCGCCCGCAGCGTTCCGCACGCGCGCGTCCTGCTCAATCTCGGCGCCACCCACGTCGTTCCCGAGGCACTGGAGGCGAGCCTCCAGCTCTCGGGCGAATTGCTGACGACGATGGGCCTGCCGGACAGCGACGTCGACCAGCGCCTGTCGCGGGCACGCGAGATCGTTCGGGCGCGGCTGCGGAGCGGGGCGGATCTCGACCTGATCGGACCGCGTCTGCCGGAGGATACCAGCCTGGAAGCCGACGCCGCGGCGGAGCCGTCCTAGCGCCCTTCGCGTTTTCAGGGAGGCGCTCCGACCCTTTGTCGGGCCGCGTTTTTCGCCACGCGACCCGG
>JAEWAD010000521.1 GCA_023391905.1 Pseudomonadota bacterium
TAGGACGAACCGGCGCCTGTTGCCGGTTCGCCACATTGCTGTTGCAATTCGGTCCCAGGGTCCGCGCATGAGGGCTACTGAAGACCACCAGCGATTCTGGCGTGAAGCACGTTCCGAGGGGCAGGCGACATGATCGCTGCCACCGAGACCATCGCCGACGCCTCGCATTCCGACGGCGACAGCCGCCGGCTGCGCTTCACCGTGCGCACGGCCGGCTACATCACCGTCATCCTCGCGCTGACCTGCGCCTGCTTCAGCTTCTTCCTGCTGATGGGGCTGACGCCGATCCAGCCGACCGAGCAGGTCGTCTTCTGGGCCCTGGCCGTGAACGGTCTCTTGACCGGCCTGCTGGTGCTGGAGCTGGCGCTCGAAGTCGCCATGCTGATCCGCGCCCGCCGGCGCGGACGCGCCGCGGCCCGGCTGCATATCCGCATCGTCGGCCTGTTCAGCGTCGTCGCCATCGTTCCCGCGATCCTGATCGCCCTGGTGGCCAGCATCACGCTCAATCGCGGTCTCGATCACTGGTTCTCCGAGCGGACACGCGCCATCGTCGACACGTCGCTGTCGATCGCGCAGGCCTATGCCGAGGAGCACGCCAAGACGCTGAAGGTCGACATTCTCGGCCTCAAGTCGGATTTCGAGCGCGCCCAGACGTTGCTGGAACAGAATCCCGACCGCTTCCAGGCCTTCATGAACTCCATCGCGGCGCTGCGCGGCATCCCCGGCGTCTTTCTCGTGAAGCCGGATGGCGGGCTGATCGCGCAAGCGAATTTCCAGTTCTCGACCGGCTATCTGCCGCCGCCGCCCGACGCCTTGTCGCGCGCGGCGAAATCCGGATCCGAGCCGATCCTGATCGCGCCCGGCGCCACCAACGTCGTCGGCGCCCTGGCGCGGCTGGAGAACTATTCCGACGTCTACCTCTACATCACGCGTGAGATCGACCCGAAGGTCATCCGCTACATTGCGGAGACCACGGCGAGCGTGAACGAATACAAGAGCCTGGAGGCAACCCGGCTCGGCGTCCAGATCGCCTTCGGCCTGCTCTATCTCGGGCTCACGCTGGTCGTCCTGCTCTCGGCCATCTGGCTCGGCATCGGCTTCGCCAATCGCCTGGTCTCGCCGGTTCGTCGATTGATCTACGCCGCCGACGAGATCGGCCGCGGCAATCTCGAAGTCCGCGTGCCGTTCAAGAGTTCCGACGGCGATCTCGGCGCGCTCGGCGCCACCTTCAACACCATGGCCTCCGAACTCCGCAGCCAGCGCCACGAGCTGGTGGCAGCGAGCGAGCAGATCGACAGCCGCCGCCGCTTCACCGAGGCGGTCCTGGCGGGCGTCAGCGCCGGCGTGGTGGGAACGGATGCGAACGGCATCGTGACCATCGCCAACCGCGGCGCGCTTCGGCTGCTCGGTCTCGAGCAGGACGAAACGCTGGAACGGCCGGTGGTCGAGATCGTGCCGGAGCTGGAGAACGTTGTCACCGCCGCGCTCGGTGAGACCAACCGGGCCGAGCATCGCGACCAGGTGTCGGTGGTCCGGGCGGGGCGTGAGCGGACGATCAACGTGCGCGTCACAACCGAGGAGTCCGACACCTCGGCGCATGGCTACGTCATCACGCTCGACGACATCACCGACCTCGTCACGGCGCAGCGAAGCGCCGCCTGGGCCGATATCGCCCGCCGCATCGCGCATGAGATCAAGAATCCGCTGACGCCGATCCAGCTTTCGGCCGAACGGCTCAAGCGCCGGTTCGGCAAGGGCATCGTCGAGGGGCGCGAGGTCTTCGACCAGTGCACCGACACGATTATCCGCCAGGTCGGCGATATCGGCCGCATGGTCGATGAGTTCTCCTCCTTCGCGCGGATGCCGAAGCCGACTTTCGAAGAGAGGGATCTCGGCGAAGCGGTGCGCGAGGCGGTCTTCCTGATGGAAGTCGCCAATCCCGAGATCACCTTCGAGACCGACCTGCCGCAGGAGCCGCTCGTCGGTCGCTATGACCCGCGTCTGATTTCGCAGGCCTTCACCAATCTGGTGAAGAACGCGACCGAGGCGATCGCCGCCGTGCCGCCCGGCGACCCGATCGCGCCGAAAATCACCGTGCAGGCACGGATCGAAGGCGATCGCAACATCGTTGAGATTATCGACACGGGCATCGGCCTGCCGCAGGAGAACCGGCATCGCCTGCTCGAGCCCTACATGACGACGCGCGAGAAGGGCACCGGGCTCGGCCTCGCGATCGTTTCCAAGATTATCGAAGAACATGGCGGACAGCTCGACCTGCTCGACTCGCCCGCCGTGGCCGCTGGGGGGCGGGGCGCCATGGTCCGGATCATCCTGCCACGCCCGTCGCCTGACGGCGGGGGAGGGTCCGGTACCGACCATCAAACCAATCCCGTAGACGCCTGACGAGAATAGAGATCATGCCGTCCGATATTTTGATCATCGATGATGAAGCTGACATCCGCGGGCTCGTCGCCGGAATTCTCGAAGACGAGGGCCACGGCACCCGTACCGCCGGTGACACTGACACCGCCCTCGCCGAGATCGAGAAGCGCCGCCCGACGCTCATTTTCCTCGACATCTGGCTGACCGGCAGCCGGATCGACGGTCTGGCGCTGCTCGACATCATCAAGGCGCAGCACCCCGATCTGCCGGTGGTGATGATTTCCGGCCACGGCAACATCGAGACGGCCGTCTCGGCCATCCGGCGCGGTGCCTACGACTATATCGAGAAGCCGTTCAAGGCCGACCGCCTGCTGCTGATCGCCGAGCGCGCGCTGGAGGCGTCGAAGCTGCGCCGCGAAGTGCGCGACCTGCGCGAACGGGCCGGCGACGCCGGCCGCCTCGTCGGCTCGTCGATCGCCATCAACCATCTGAAGCAGACGATCGAACGGGTCGCGCCGACCAACAGCCGCATCATGATCTCGGGGCCGTCGGGCTCGGGCAAGGAACTGGTCGCCCGTGCGATTCACGAATCCTCGCTGCGGATGGACGGCCCTTTCGTCGTCCTCAACGCCGCCGCGATTACGCCGGACCGGATGGAGCAGGAGCTGTTCGGCGTCGAGAACGGCACGGGCTCGGCCCGCGTCGTCGGCGCGCTCGAGGAGGCGCATGGCGGCACGCTCTACCTCGACGAGGTCGCCGACATGCCGAGGGAGACGCAGGGCAAGATCCTGCGCGTCCTGATCGAGCAGAGCTTCCAGCGCGTCAACGGCACCACCAAGGTCAAGGTCGACGTGCGCATCATCTCGTCGACGGCACGTGACCTGGAGCACGAGATCCAGGATGGCGGCTTCCGCGAGGACCTGTTCCATCGCCTGTCGGTCGTGCCGCTGCGCGTGCCGGCGCTTGCCGAGCGTCGCGACGACGTGCCGGAGCTGGTGAACCACTTCATCGAGCAGATCTCGCGCACCACGGGCCTGCCGATCCGGACCGTGGGTTCGGACGCCATGGCGGTCCTGCAGGCGCATGACTGGCCCGGCAACATCCGCCAGCTCCGCAACAACATCGAGCGCCTACTGATCCTGGCGCGCGGCGACGAAAGCCAGGCGATCTCGGCCGACATGCTGCCGCCCGAGATCGGGGAGATGCTGCCGACGACGCCCAACCGTGGCGGCGAACACCTGATGTCGCTGCCGCTGCGCGATGCGCGCGAGATCTTCGAGCGCGAATATCTGACAGCGCAGGTAAACCGCTTTGGCGGCAACATCTCGCGCACGGCGGA
>JAEWAD010000560.1 GCA_023391905.1 Pseudomonadota bacterium
CGAGACGCCCGCTGCGCGGGCTCCTCAGGATGAGGGCATAGCTAACTGAACCGCCTCATCCTGAGGAGCGATTTCGCGACAAGCGAAATCGCGTCTCGAAGGATGGGCACGCGGCACGACGTCGCCATGCGCGCAAAGAAAGAGCCCCGCTGGTTGCCAAGTGGGAGCGCAGGGCACAAATCAGCGCGCGTCTCGCGCGCGCTTGAAGATAGTTGGCATGTCATTTAATTTGGATGACATGCAAACCAAGTTTCCGGCGCGGCATGCGACCCACGACAGAGCCGGGCCTGCCCAATAAGCGGCTTGGCAGCTTGATCGGGCTGGCGGCGCGGCAGTGGCGGCGCGCCGTCGATCTGCGCCTTCAGAAGTACGGGCTGACGGAAGCGACGTGGATGCCGCTTCTCCGCCTCGCGCAATCATCCGCGCCGATGCGCCAGAAGGATCTCGCGGCGGCGCTGTCTCTCGACAGTTCCTCCGTCGTTCGGATCCTCAACGGCCTGGAGGATACGGGATTGATCGAGCGCAGCGAGGACGCAGAGGATCGCAGGGCCAAGGCAATCGTGATCAGTCCTCTTGGCCGCTCTCTCGTGCGGAAGGTCGAAACCGTGTCGGAGGACGTGCAGCGAGAGGTCCTGGCAGGCCTGACCCAGGGCGATATCGCCATCGCGAGACAGGTTCTGGAATCCGTCTGCCGCGCGCTGATAGGCCTGAACGAGAGCCATACAAAATGAGACCGGATTCTGCCGCGGCGGCGCGACGACCGATGAGTCCCGTGCCGCGTGCACCTCTGTGGCTGCTTGCGCTCATAACCTTCAGCGGAACAATGGCCATGCACATCTTCGTGCCGGCCTTGCCCGTCGTCGCGGCTGATCTCGACGCCAGCACGGGCGCCGCGCAGCTTACCTTGAGCTTCTATATCGTCGGACTGGCGCTTGGGCAGCTCGTCTATGGGCCGATCTCCGACCGCTTTGGGCGCCGGCCCGTCCTCATCGTCGGCATGGCTGTCTATGCGCTCGCCGGTCTCGTCGCCATGATGGCTCCGACGATCGGCACGTTGATCGCAGCGAGGTTGTTCCAGGCCTTGGGCGGCTGTGCGGGGCTTGTCCTGGGAAGAGCCATCGTCCGCGACAATGCCTCGGGCGAGGATGCCGCCAGGAACTTGTCCCTGATGAACCTGATCACCATGGCAGGTCCCGGGCTCTCGCCGCTCGTCGGCTCCGCCCTCGCGGCGACGGTGGGATGGCGGTCCATCTTCGTCGTGCTTTGCGCGCTTGGCCTGGCGAATTTGTTCCTCACCTGGCGCCTCCTGGCGGAGAGCAGCGGCGGGAGCGGCCGCGACATGCTGGCGGTCCTCCGCAGTTACGGCCAGCTGCTCAGATCGCGCCGCTTTGTGGGATATGCGATCGGCGGCGGCTGCGCCACGACCGCTCTCTACGCCTTCATCGGGGCGGCGCCCTTCATCTTTGTCGATCAGCTCGGCCGGCCGACGCACGAGGTCGGATTCTATCTGGCCGTGAACATCGTCGGCGTGTGGTTCGGGAGTTTCACGGCAAGCCGGTTGGTGAAGAGGGTTTCGATCGGCCGGCTGATGGTGCTTGGCAACCTTCTCAGCTGCGCGGGCGCGGCGATTTTCCTGCTGGCCGTGCTCTCCGGTTCTCTCACTGTATCGCTGACAGTTCTGCCGATGCTGGTCGTCACCTACGGTGCCGGCATGGCATCGCCAATGGCGCTGACGGAGGTGCTGAGCGTCAATCCACTGATCGCAGGTTCTGCATCCGGTCTTTACGGCTTTGCGCAGATGGCTATCGGGGCCGTGTGCGCGTCTTCAGGAAGCATCGGCGGAAACCCGGCTCTTGCGGCAGGGATCGCCCTCCTCACGGCTGGAATCCTGGCGCAACTGTTCTTCTGGATGGCGCAACGCACACGTCCGGACTGAGATGACGGCGACGGTTTCACGCAAACCGAAGCGGGCCCTGCCGGCTGGCTCAACGGTGGGCGCCTAAGCTCGATCGAATGCTCCACCGACAGTGACCTCGCAACTTTCCGATCCCTGGTGCGTTGCGGTTGGGAATCCAGATATCGGGAGGGACTTATGCGCAAGGTCCTCGAATGTGCCGCAATCGTTCCGGGCTGCGGCTTTGTCGCCAGGGCGGATAGCGATGAAGAGCTGATGCGCAAAGCGTTCGAACACGCACGCAACGTGCACGGGGTGGACCGCATGTCGGACCAGCTCAAGATGAAAATCAAAGCCGCCATTCACGAGCAGGCCGAAGCCTGAGCCGTTGTGATCCGGCCTTTTGCGCTGGCTCAGAACCGCCCCTACACGGAAGACTAAATTTCGAGTAGGGCCTGATCCCAGATCGGCCCTGATGCTATTCAACAGACCTGCGCGAAAACAGAAGACCCCGCCGGTTTCCCGGCGGGGCCCTTCCGAGCGATGCTCTTGCGAGCGTCAGATCGAGTAGTACATCTGGAATTCGATCGGGTGCGGGGTGTGCTCGAAGGCGTACACCTCTTCCCACTTTAGCTCCATGTAGCTGTCGATCATGTCGTCGGTGAAGACGCCGCCCGCGGTGAGGAACTTGCGGTCCTTGTCGACGTTCTCGAGCGCCTCGCGCAGCGAGCCGCACACCTGCGGGACGTTCTTCAGCTCTTCCGGCGGCAGGTCGTAGAGGTTCTTGTCCATCGCGTCGCCCGGATGGATCTTGTTCTTGATGCCGTCGAGGCCGGCCATCAGCATCGCCGCGAAGCCGAGATACGGGTTGCTGCCGGGATCCGGGAAGCGGACCTCGACGCGCTTGCCCTTCGGGCTCGCGACATACGGGATGCGGCACGAGGCGGAGCGGTTGCGCGCCGAGTAGGCGAGCAGCACGGGTGCCTCGAAGCCGGGGATCAGCCGCTTGTAGCTGTTGGTCAGCGGGTTGGTGAACGCGTTGATCGCCTTGGCGTGCTTGATGATGCCGCCGATGTAGAACAGCGCGGTCTCCGACAGGTCGGCGTAGAGATTGCCGGCGAAGAGCGGCTTGCCCTTCTTCCAGATCGACTGGTGCACGTGCATGCCCGAGCCGTTGTCGCCCTTGATCGGCTTCGGCATGAAGGTCGCCGTCTTGCCGTACTGGTGCGCGACGTTGTGCACGACGTACTTGTAGATCTGGCACTGGTCGGCGGCCTTCACCAAGGTCGAGAACTTGCTGCCGAGCTCATGCTGGCTGGGCGCCACTTCGTGGTGATGCTTCTCGATGTCGAGGCCCATGTCCTTCATGACCGTGAGCATCTCGGCGCGCAGATCGGAGGCGCTGTCGACCGGCGGCACCGGGAAGTAGCCGCCCTTGATCGGCGGCCGGTGGCCCATGTTGCCGTCCTCGTAGCGCTTGTCGGTGACGTACGGGCCTTCCTCGCTGTCGATCTCGTGCGAGATCTTGTTCATGCTGACCTGGAAGCGCACGTCGTCGAACACGAAGAACTCGATCTCGGGACCGAAATAGGCCGTGTCGCCGACGCCGGCGCTCTGCAGGTACGCCTCGGCCTTCTTGGCGATCGAGCGGGGATCGCGACCATAGGGCTGGCCGGTGCCCGGCTCGTAGATGTCGCAGGTGAGGATCAGCGAGGGCTGCGCGGCGAACGGGTCCATCACCGCCGTCGAAGCGTCGGGGATCAGCACCATGTCGGACTCGTTGATCGCCTTCCAACCGGCGATCGAGGAGCCGTCGAACATGACGCCGTCGGCAAACATGTCCTCGTCGACGGCGCTGACGTCCAT
>JAEWAD010000572.1 GCA_023391905.1 Pseudomonadota bacterium
GTCGACCACACGCCGGTCTATCCGCGCGAGGTGATGAAGCGGGCGCTGGAGCTGTCCGCGACCGCGATCGTGCTGGTGCACAACCATCCCTCCGGCGACCCCACCCCCTCACGCGCCGACATCGACATGACCAAGACCATCGTCGAGATCGCGCAGCCGCTCGGCATCGCCGTGCACGACCACATCATCGTCGGCCGCCAGGGCCATGCGAGCTTCCGCGCCCTCAAGCTGATCTGAGCGACACCGTCTGCCGGGCCGGCGGCGGCTCTGGCGCGTCCGGTGCGTGGCGCGCCTCGAGGCTCTTGGCGCCGCCGAGTTCCTCGACCAGCAGCGCCGTGATCAGGGCGCCGGCCAGGCTGACGGCGGCGACCAGCAGCAACACCGCGGAGAGGCCGTACTCCGCCTTCACCACCGGCAGGAAGAAGGCGCCGAGCGCCGCGCCGACCTTGGCGGAAGCCGAGGCGAGGCCGGAGCCGGCCCCGCGCAATTGCGTTGGGAACAGCTCGGCCGGCAGCGCGAAGGTGGTCGAATGCGGGCCGGCATTCATGGCGAGATTGAACAGGATGAAGCCGGCAAAGATCACCGCCACCGCCGGATGGGCCGGGTTGCCGGCCCAGAGCGCGGCGACCAGCACCAGCATGCCGACCGTCATGCCGAGGAAGCCGGCGACCTGCGGCTTGAGGTGACCGAAGCGCGGCACAACCCAGAAGGCGGCAAGGAAGCCGACCACCAGGAAGACGTCGATCAGCGTCGTGCCGCCGATCTCGGAAAAATCGGCCGCGACCACGCCACTTCGCGATGAGCCGAAATGCAGGTCCGCCAGCAGCATCGGCGTGAACAGGCCAATGCCGTAGGAGGCGATGTCCATCAGGAACCACGGCAGGCAGGCGAGCGCCGTGCGACGGCGATAGGCGGAGCCGAACAGCGCCGCGTTGCCGCGCGTCTTCACCTCCTCCGGCGCCTTGGCGACCAGATGCACGGCATCGGCCGCCGCGTCGCCGAGCGCCGCGAGCTGCTGCCGGTCGGCGACGATGACAGCGCCGATCGCGTCGGCGGCCGCGCGGTTGCGCCCCTTGCCCATCAGCCAGCGCGGGCTCTCCTGCATGAACAGGCGGCCGACCAGGAACAGGAGCGGCAGCGCCACCAGCGTCGCCATGAAGCCGCGCCACGCCGCATCGGCGTCGACGATCGCCAGGATCGCGGCGGTCAACGCCGCCGCCACCATGAAGCCGACCGCCTGGAAGGTAATCGTGGCGACCATGACGCGGCTGCGCGTCGCGGCCGGCATCCACTCGGCGACGTAGCTGCTCGACACCGGATAGTCGATGCCGACGCCGACGCCGAACACGAAGAGGCCAAGCGTCAGCATCGTGGCGTCGCCGGCGAAAGCGGCGATCAGCGCGCCGACGATCATCACGACGGTATCGAGGAGCATCAGTGGCTTGCGGCCGAAGCGATCGGCCAGCGGACCGCCAAACGCCGCGCCCGGCACGGCGCCGGCGAGCAGCGCCGCGCCGAGCAGACCCTGCATCGCGGCGTCGAGGGCGAAGCTCTGGATAAGGAGCGGCAGCGCGACGCCCAGCGTGAACACCGAGACGCCGCCGAGCATGGTACCGCCCGTCGACAGCAGGAAGATCCAGTAGTGCGGCCATCCCATCGGCGCGCGATCCAGCATGCCCAGCATGGCCTGTTGGTGGGAAGTCTGCTGCATGTCCAATCCTCATCGGCCGCCCGAGCGCGCGGCAAGTTCCGCCCACCTTTGTCGCCGCGGCAGGGATTCGCAAGAGTTGCACGGGATCGGCGCGGCAATCGGCACGCCGAGCCCTCCGCCGATCGTCGGACCGACACGGAAGCGTTGGCCGGCCCGCACCCTCCTCTCGGCCTGTCGCGACGGCTGCCCCAAATTCCCCTTCGTCATTCTTTTTGCGAATGAGTTGCAATTGCCAAAGCGTCATGCAAACTTAATGCGAGTAATTTGCAGTTGCAGACACAAGGACGACCGCACCGATGATGCTCGATCGCGCACGACGCCGTTTCCTGATGACGCTTTCCGGCCTCGTGGCCGTCGCCACGCTGCCCGGACTCGCCGGCGCGGCCGAGGGCGACAAGCCCTTCAAGGCGGTGACGACCTTCACCATCATCGCCGACATGGCGCAGAACGTCGCCGGCGACGCGGCGATCGTGGAATCGATCACCAAGCCGGGCGCCGAGATCCACAATTACCAGCCGACGCCGGGCGACATCGTGAAGGCGCAGGACGCGCAACTGATCCTCTGGAACGGCCTCGGCCTGGAGCTCTGGTTCGAAAAGTTCTTCGCCAATCTCGACAATGTCGCCGAGGCGACCGTCTCGGCCGGCGTCGAGCCGATCGGCATTTCCGAGGGCCCCTATTCCGGCAAGCCGAACCCGCATGCCTGGATGTCGCCGGACGCCGCGCTCGTCTATGTCGACAACATCCGCGACGCCTTCGTGAAGCACGACCCCGCCAACGCCGACGCCTACAAGGCGAATGCCGAGGCCTACAAGGCGAAGATCAGCGCCACCGTCGCGCCGATCCGCGACGCGCTCACCGCCATTCCGGAGGAGAAGCGCTGGCTCGTCTCCAGCGAAGGCGCCTTCTCCTATCTGGCGCGCGATTTCGGCCTGAAGGAGCTCTATCTCTGGCCGATCAACGCCGACCAGCAAGGCACGCCGAAGCAGGTGCGCAAGGTGATCGACGCCGTCCGCGCCAACAACATCCCCGCCGTGTTCAGCGAGAGCACGATCTCCGCCAATCCGGCCAAGCAGGTGGCGCGCGAGACCGGCGCGGCCTATGGCGGCGTGCTCTATGTCGATAGCCTCTCCGAGGCCGACGGCCCGGTGCCGACCTATCTCGACCTGCTGCGCGTCACCTCCGAGACGGTGGCCAAGGGCATCTCGCAGAAAGAGGCGAGCGCGGAATGAACGCACCCGTGACCCTGCAGTCACGTGACGCCGCAACCGGCGAAGGCATCACGGTCGCCGGTGCGACCGTGACCTATCGCAACGGCCACACGGCGCTGCGCGACGCCAGCTTTTCGATCCCGACCGGCACGATCACCGCGCTGGTCGGCGTCAATGGCAGCGGCAAGTCCACGCTGTTCAAGGCGATCATGGGCTTCGTCCGCGTCTCGCGCGGCACCATCCGCGTGCTCGGCCAGCCGGTCGAGCAGGCGCTGAAGAAGAACCTCGTCGCCTATGTCCCGCAGAGCGAGGACGTCGACTGGAACTTCCCCGTCCTCGTCGAGGACGTCGTCATGATGGGCCGCTACGGCCACATGAATTTTCTGCGCATGCCCCGCGCGGCCGACCGTGAGGCGGTGGAG
>JAEWAD010000002.1 GCA_023391905.1 Pseudomonadota bacterium
CCATTCAGCCGGGATGCCGCTGCGCGAACCTCCCGGAGCCTCGGGATGCATCGATCCCCGCCTTCGCGGGGATGACGGGGAGGGGACGGATCGGAGCGGGCCGGGAAAGAAAGTCACCGTCAAACCGGCCTGCCCGTCTCATTCCCCAACATCCTGAGGAGGGTCAAAGGCCGTCTCGAAGGACGCGCGGCCGAGGGGCAAGGACGTCCAAAACCCTCGCCGTCATCCCTGATCCATCCCGGCCGCCCCCGGAAAGCGGGGACGACGCAAGCCGGCCCCTTTCGCGCCGGTTCCGGCCGGCTAACATCGAAGCCACGAACAGAACCCAAGGAAACGCCCGATGATCGAACTCGCCGCCGGAGACCTCTCCCTCGTCCTCGCGCCGGAAATCGGCGGCTCGATCGCCGCCTTCCGGAAGAACGGCGTCGATGTCATGCGGGCGCTGACACCGGAGCGCGCCGCGAAGGGCGACGTTCTCGGCGTCGCCTCCTTCCCGATGCTGCCCTATGCCAACCGCATCGACGGCAACCAGTTCACCTTCGACGGCGTCACCTACCGCTTCGCCGCCAACAACGGCGCCGAGCGCTTCAATGTGCACGGCACCGGCTGGCATTCCGCCTGGGACGCGAAGCAGCTCTCCGACTCGTCAGTCGAAATGACGCTGGAGCGCTGCGTCGCCGGCGAGCCCTACCAGTACCGCGCCACGCAGCGCTTCGAGCTTTCGCCCGAGGGGCTGGTGCTTTCGACGACGCTCGAAAATCTCGGCCCGGTCCGCATGCCGTTCGGCTTTGGCCACCATCCCTGGTTCGACCGCGACGCCGATGTCGAGCTTTCTTTCAACGCCAGCCATTTCTGGCTGGAAGCGCCGGACGGCGTCGCCGGCTCGCGCATCGCGACGCCGCCCGAGCTCGATTTCTCCCGCGGCGCCGGCCTGCCAAACCACTGGCGCAACAATGACTATTCCGGCTGGGGCGGAAGCGCCACGCTGCGTTTTCCCTCGCGCGGCGTGACGCTCGTCATCGAGGCCGATCCCATCTTCGACAACCTGATGCTCTACGCCGACCCGAAGCAAAGCTTCTTCTGCCTCGAACCCCAGACCAACGTCCCCTGCGCCGCCAACAAGCTGGAAGCCGGCGAGGAAGGCCTCGGCCTGGTGGTGCTCAAGCCGGGCGAGGGGATGGCGGGGGTGGTGCGGTTTGGGGTGAGGTGAGGATCTATATCCAGAACTGGAACCCATCAACACGAACTGCTAGCTAAAGGAGCGCTACAACCATTGAGGGAAGAGACAATTTTGATTTCTTTCGAAGATGCCATCGCCAAGTCCGAGGGAATTGATCGCTCGCTCCTTTTAGGGAACGGATTCTCAGCTCGGTATTTTAGCTACAAGAACCTTCTCGATCAGACTGATGTTAAAGTGGGGGAACCTCTACGAGACCTCTTCAATATCTATAGTACATACGATTTTGAATTGATAATTCGCTCTCTAGAAGATGCTGCGCAAGTAGAAGTCGCATACAAGGACGATAATCGAGCGGATTTGTTTAGGAGGGAGGCGCAGCGACTGCGTGAACAGTTGGTTCATTCGATCAGATCGACTCACCCCACCCATGTCGAGGATATCGAGAAGCACTTCCCGTCGACTCGGGCATTTCTTAATAATTTTTCAAACTATTTTACTCTAAATTACGATCTTCTTCTGTATTGGATCCAGCTTGGGACAAGAAATTATAGTGATGGATTTGGACTAGCTGCATCGGGGGCTGGATTTAGATCTCCTTTTAGAGTTGGGGCTCATTGTAATACATTTAACATGCATGGTGGTTTGCATTTATTCCTTGATGATGTTGGGGATCTTCAGAAGCGAATTAAGGGGTCATCAGGGATTATTGATGCGATCGCCGACACAATCGTCAAGAAAAAGAGGCTTCCGCTATATGTCGCGGAGGGTAGTTCCACAGAAAAGATGAGAAAGATAAACTCCGTTCCTTACTTGCGCCACTGTTTTGACAGTTTGGCAGATGCGGGTGGTGTGCTATTTGTTTTTGGTCATTCAGCAAGCGATAACGATGAGCACATATATAGAGCTGTATTTAGCTCGAACATAGAGCATATATATTTTGGAGTGTTCGAGCCTGATGAAGAAAAAATAAGAGCATGTGAAGCTCAGCTTCTGAAGTTTCGGAAATTGTCTGGGGGGGTATCGGAATTTACGCTGTATGATTCGGGAAGCGTAAATCTCTGGCTCTGATGTTGCGTCTCCGCTACACAGCTCCTGGTTGTTGTGCGGGGTTCGGAACGGTGACCCCCGCCCCGACCCTCCCCGCAAGGGGGAGGGGGCAACGCGGACGTCCCCGCCGCGATTGCGAAATCCCTACAGCAGCAGCGCCGTCAGGCCGCCGTCCGCCGTGAAGGCGCTGCCGGTGACGAAGGATGCGTCGTCGGAGATCAGGAAGGCGATGGCGCGGGCGAGCTCGGCCGGGTCGGCGACGCGCGGGACCTTGCGTTCGTCGAAATAGAGCCCGGCCGCCTCGACGCGTTCGCGCGCGTCGGGCGCGTCGCCGAGCGTCATCCGCGTCGCCACCGAGCCGACGACAACAGCGTTGACGCGGATGCGGTCGACGGCATAGTCGAGCGCCATCTGCTTCGAGAGGCCGACGACGGCCGCCTTGGTGGCGGCATAGGCGGGGACGCCGGGCACGGTCGCGATCGCGTGCACCGAGGCGAGGTTGACGACCGAGCCGCCGCCCGAAGCGCGGATCCACGGCAGCGCCGCGCGGCAGACGCGAAAAATCGCGGTCAGATTGACGGAAACGCAGAGATCCCATTCGGCGTCCGTCACGTCCTCCAGGCGCTTGCCGGTCGGATAGATGCCGGCGCAGTTGACGACGGCGTCGAGCCGCCCGGATCTTTCTTGCGCACCCGCGACGGCCGCGCGGATCGCCGCGTCGTCGGTGAGATCCACCTCGGAGAAGAAGAGCGGCAGGCCGCGCTGGGCGTAGTCGGCGGCGAGCGCCTGGCCGTCGTTCGCGTCGAGGCCGATGCCGTGCACGCTGGCTCCCTCGGCGACGAGATGTTCGGCGGTGGCGCGGCCGATGCCGGTCGCGGCGCCCGTGACCAGGATTGATTTGCCGGCGAAGCGTTTCGTCATTTCGCGTGTCCCGCCTTCGCCAGCGCGTCGCGCTGCATTTCGGCCTGCGCGGCGGTGATGGTGCGCAGCACCTTGTCCTCGCTGCCCTCGGACCGCTGGAATTCGCCGACCAGGCGGCCATCGGCGACGACGAGGCAGCGGTCGGCGATGCCGATCACTTCCTCGAGCTCCGAGGCGACGACGACGAGCGCCACGCCCTTGTCGGCGAGGTCGACGATCAGCCGGTAGATCTCGGCGCGGGTCGCCGCGTCGACGCCCTTGGTCGGCTCGTCGAGCAGCAGCACGCGCGGCGCGCTCATCAGCACGCGGGCGAAGAGCAGCTTCTGCTGGTTGCCGCCGGAGAGGTGGGCGACGGAGGATTGCGGCGAGCGGGCCTTGACGTTCAAGGCTCGCATGGCGGCGAGTACGGCGCTCTTCTCGCGGCCGTCGCGCACCATGCCGTGGCTCGACAGCTTCGTCAGGTTGCCGATGGTGATGTTGGCGCCGACGGGGAGGTTGAAGAGGAGCCCGTCGCGCTTGCGGTCCTCGGTCAGGAGCGCGATGCCGGCGGCGCGGGCATCGGCGGATGTCGCGATCGCGACCTCGCTTCCGTCGATGGCGATGGCGCCGGAATAGGGGATGCGGCCGTAGATCGCGTGCAGGATCTCGGTACGGCCGGAGCCGAGCAGGCCGGCGAGGCCGAGGATCTCGCCCGGGCGCACGTCGAAGGAGACGTCGCTGACGCCGCGATTGACGCCGAAGCGGCCGGCGATCGAGAGGTTCTTCACGGAAAGCAGCGGCTTCGTCGCCGCTGGCGGCGCCTCGTGATGCGGATAGAGGCGCTGCAGCTTCTGGCCCGACATGGCGTAGATGAACTGCTCCTCGTCGAAGGTGTCGCGCTCGATGGCGGCGGCGACGCGGCCGTCACGCAGCACCGTGGCGCGGTCGCAGATGGCGAGCACCTCGGGCAGGCGGTGGGTGATGAAGATCATCGTCTTGCCCTGCGCCTTCAGCCGGCGCAGCACGGAGAAGAGCCGCTCGACCTCGACGCCGGAGAGCGAGGCGGTCGGCTCGTCCAGCATCAAGACGCGGGGCTTGAAGGAGAGGGCGCGGGCGATCATCACCAGGTGGCGCTGCGCGGACGTGAGGCTCGCGACCAGCATGCGCGGGTCGATCTGAAGGCCGAGCTCGTCGAACAGCGCGCGCGCTTCCTGCTCCATGCGGCGGCGGTTGATGATCGGGCCGCGGCCGAGGCCGGTATGGCCGGCGAAGACGTTCTCCGCGACGGTGAGCTGTTCCAGCACCTCGATTTCCTGCGGCACGTAGCCGACGCCGCAGGCGCGGGCTTCCGAGGTCGAGGCAAAGGTGACCGGCTTGCCGTCGACGAGGATCTCGCCCGAATAGGAGCCGGCCTTGTGCACGCCGTTCAGGATCTTGACGAGGGTCGATTTCCCGGCGCCGTTCTGGCCGAGCAGGGCGTGGATCTCGCCGGGATGGACGGCGAAGTCGACGCCGCGCAGCGCCTGCACGCCGGAGAAGCTCTTGACGATGGCGCGGGTCTGGATGACGGGCGGGGCGGTGTT
>JAEWAD010000004.1 GCA_023391905.1 Pseudomonadota bacterium
CCGGCGATCATCGACAGCAGGCGCGGATGATCCGGCGCCAGCACGGTGATCTCGGTGATCGATTCGAAGGCCCGTGTCGAGACGGCCGTCGCCAACGTCTTGCCCGAGCGGTCGGCATCGCGCATCAGCTCGGCATGGGCGATCTTGCGTGGCAGGTCGACCCGGAGCCAATAGGCCGGATAGTGCCGGTCGAGATAGCGGGCGAGCTCGTCGGCCGGCCAGTCGGCGAGCGCCTCGGCCAGTTCCGCCTTGGCGGCGGCCACGCGCTCGTCGCGCGATACCTGGCTGTGGCCGCCGGTCAGGAGCGGCTCGGTCTCGTAATAGAGCGTGCGCAGCAGCTGCCCCTTCCAGCCGTTCCAGACGCCGGGGCCGACCGCCTTGATGTCGGCGATGGTCAGCACCATCAGCATCTTCAGCCGCTCCAGGCTCTGCACGATCGCCGCGAAATCCTGGATCGTCTTGCGGTCGCCGAGATCGCGCGACTGCGCCGTCATGCTCATCAGCAGATGATGTTCGACCAGCCAGGCGACCGTCTCTGTCTGGGCCGGCGAGAGGCCGAAGCGCGGGCAGAGCTTGCGCGCCACGCGGGCGCCGGCAAGCGAGTGATCCTCCGGCCGACCCTTGGCGACATCATGCAGGAACATCGCGACATAGAGCGCGGTGCGGTCCTGAATGGTCGGCATCACGGCGTTGGCGAGCGGATGGTCGCTGGCCCGGTCGCCGCCGTCGATCTCCGACAGGACGCCGATCGAGCGGATCAGGTGCTCGTCGACGGTATAGTGGTGATACATGTTGAACTGCATCATCGCGACGACCTTGCCGAAGTCCGGCACGAAGCGACCCAGCACGCCGGCTTCGTTCATCCGACGCAGCACGACCTCCGGCTGGTTGCGCGAGGCGACCAGCTCCAGGAACAGGCGGTTCGCCTCGGGATCCTCGCGCAGCCTCGTGTCGATCAGCTTCAGCGACCGCGTCACCTGCTTCATCGCGTCGGGATGGAAGGCGAGGTTGTGCTTGTCGGCGAGGTGGAAGATGCGGATCAGGTTGACCGGATCGCGCGCGAACACCTCGGGCGAGGCCATGTTGATGCGGTCGTGCTCGACGACGAAATCGCTGGAGCCGGTGATCTTGCGATGGCGGCGGCGCGAGCCGAACGGGAAGAAGCGGTTCAGCAGCGGCGTCGGCTTGGCGTTCTCCTCCTCGAGGGCGGCGCAGAAGATCATCGTCAGGTCGCCGACATCCTTGGCGACCAGGAAGTAGTGCTTCATGAAGCGCTCGACATCTTTCATGCCGGGATGCGAGGTGTAGCCGAGCCGGACCGCCATCTCGCGCTGCACGTCGAAGGAGAGCCGTTCCTCTGGCCGCCCGGTCAGGAAATGCAGGTGGCAGCGCACCGACCAGAGGAAATCCTCCGACTTGCGGAACAACGTCAGTTCCGAGCGGGCGAACGCACCGGTTTCGACCAGCGCGTCGCCGGAACGGACGCGATAGAAATACTTGGCGATCCAGAACAGCGTGTGCAGGTCACGAAGGCCGCCCTTGCCTTCCTTGACGTTGGGCTCGACCAGATAGCGCGAGGCGCCCTGGCGGCGGTGGCGCTCGTCGCGCTCGGCCAGCTTGGCGACGATGAATTCCGGCCCCGTGCCCTTGACCACCTCGGCGTCGAAGCGCTGGCTCAGTTCGTCGAACAGCTTCTCGTCGCCCCAGAGAAACCGCGCCTCCAGGATCGCCGTGCGGATCGTCATGTCGCCGCGCGAGAGGCGCACGCATTCGTCGACGTTGCGGGTGGCATGTCCGACCTTCAGGCCGAGATCCCACAGCATGTAGAGCACGAATTCGACGATGCTCTCGCCCCAGGGCGTCTGCTTGTAGGGCAGGAGGAACAAGAGGTCGATGTCGGAGCCCGGCGCCAGCATGCCGCGGCCATAGCCGCCGACCGCCACCAGCGCCATGCGCTCGGCCGAAGTCGGGTTCTCGGCCGGATAGACATGGCGCAGCGCGACCTCGTAGATCGCGCCGATGATGTCGTCCTGCAATTGCGACAGCCGGCGCGCGCAGGCGCTGCCACGACCATCGGCGACCAGTTGTGCCTCCGCCGCCGCCCGGCCATCCCGCAACACCTGCTTCAGATGCGCGAGCACGGCGCCGCGCAACGCGGACTTGTCGATACCGGACGCCATCGCATGCAACTCCGCGGCGAGCGGCGAGCCAGCGGGAAGCGCTTTTTCGGTTCGGGTCATGGAGGCGGTCGGCCCTCGATTGTGGCGGAAGGGCCAGACGGTAGACCGCTTTTCGCCGCCGCGCCAAGAGGCGCGACGGATCCGCCACGTCGGCGGACAGGCTCACGCGCTGCCGGCGCGGATCGCCTTCAGCCCGTAGAGCGCCTCCAGCGCCTGGCGCGGGGTCATTTCGTCCGGCGCGAGGCCGTCGAGCGCCGGACCGAGCGGATCTTCCGCAACGACAGGCTGCGGTTTGACGGCCAGCGCGGCAAATAGCGGCAGGTCGTCGATCAGCGTCGCGGCCGGGGATTTCCGGTCGGTCTCCTCGAGATGCGAGAGCACGTCGCGCGCCCGCGCCACGACCGAGGCCGGCAAGCCGGCGAGCTTTGCCACTTGGATGCCGTAGGAGCGGTCGGCCGCACCGGCGACGATCTCGTGCAGGAAGACGACGTCGCCGTTCCATTCCTTGACCCGGACGGTGGCGTTCTCGAGCCGGTCGAGCCGCTGCGAGAGCGCCGTCAGCTCGTGATAATGCGTGGCGAACAGGCCGCGCGAACAATTGACCTCGTGCAGATGCTCGATCGCCGCCCAGGCGATCGACAGGCCGTCGAAGGTCGCCGTGCCGCGACCGATCTCGTCGAGGATGACCAGCGAGCGCTCGGTCGCCTGGTTCAGGATCGCCGCCGTCTCGACCATCTCGACCATGAAGGTGGAGCGGCCGCGTGCGAGATCGTCGGCGGCGCCGACGCGGCTGAACAGCCGGTCGACGATGCCGAGATGGGCGCTCTCGGCCGGCACGTAGGATCCGATCTGCGCCAGGATGGCGATCAGGCCGTTCTGGCGCAGGAAGGTCGACTTACCGGCCATGTTCGGGCCGGTGATCAGCCAGATCAGGCCCGGCTTGCCGTCGGCGCGGGCGCCGAGATCGCAGCCATTGGCGACGAAGGCGGCCCCGCCGTCGCGCTTCAGCGCCTGCTCGACCACCGGATGGCGGCCGCCCCGGATGTCGAAGGCGAGCGAATTGTCGACGACCGGGCGGGCGTAATTGTCGGTCTCGGCCAGCGTTGCCAGCGCCGCCGTGACGTCGATGACGGCCAGCGCCGCGGCGACAGTGCGCAGCGTCTCGGCCACCGCGATGACGCGGGCGAGCAGGGTATCGAAGATCGCCTGCTCGATCGCCAGCGCGCGGTCGCCGGCCGAGGCGATCTTTGCCTCGAGGTCGGCGAGCTCGGTGGTGATGAAGCGCATGGCGCCGGCCATGGTCTGGCGATGGATGTAGCGGCCGGCGAACTCGGCGCCGAGCAGCCGCTCGCCATGCTGTTGCGGCACCTCGATGAAATAGCCGAGGACATTGTTGTGCTTGATCTTGAGCGCCTTGATGTCGGTCTCGGCGGCGTAGGTCGCCTGCAGGCCGGCGATCACCTGGCGGCTCTCGTCGCGCAGCGCCCGCGTCGTGTCGAGGTCGGCGTCGTAGCCGGCCCGGACGAAGCCGCCGTCGCGGCGGAGCAGCGGCAACTCGTCGGCAAGCGCGATCGCGAGTTCGCCTGCGAGATCGTGCGGCGCCTCGACGAGCGAAGTCCGCGCCGCCGCGATCTCCTCGGGCAGATCCGCGCCATCCTCGCCGAGGACGGTCGCCAGCCGCGCCGCCGCGTCGAGCGCGAAGCGGATGCCGGCGAGATCGCGCGGGCCGCCGCGATTGAGCGACAGGCGCGACAGGGCGCGGGCGAGATCCGGGCTGGCGCCGAGTGCCTCGCGCAGCACCGCGCGGCGACGGCCGAGACGCAGCATGTGATCGAGCGCGTCGAGCCGGCGCCCGATCAGGTCGGGATCGGTCGACGGACTGGCGAGCCGTTCGGCGAGAAGCCTCGAGCCAGGTCCGGTCACCGTGCGGTCGATGGCGGCGAGCAGGCTGCCGCGCCGTTCGCCGGAGAGCGTGCGCACCAGTTCGAGATTGGCGCGCGTCGCCGCGTCGATCAGCATGACGGCGCCGTCGCTCTCGCGGATCGGCCGGGCGAGCGGCGGCCGCTCGCTGATCTGCGTCTTCTCGACATAGGCGAGCGCGGCGGCGGCGGCCGAAAGCTCGACGCGTGAGAACGAGCCGAGCCCGTCCAGCGTGCCGACGCCGAAATAGGCGGCAAGCCGGCTCGCCGCGGTCGCGCCATCGAAGAAGGCGCCCGGCAGCGGCGTCACCGAGACCGGCAGCTCCCGTACGAAGGTTCCGAGAACCTCATCGGCGAAGAAGCTGTCCGGCACCAGCAATTCGCGCGGGTCGACACGGGCGACATCGGCCGAGAGACGGAGCCCGTCACTTTCGGCGAGGCGGAAATCGCCGGTCGAGATGTCGATCCAGGCGATGGCGAACCGGTCCTGGCCGTCCTCGCCGGCGCCGCGCTGGCGGGCGATGGCGGCGAGATAATTGTTGCGGCCGGCGTCGAGCAGCGTGTCCTCGGTCAGCGAACCGGGCGTGACGAGACGGACGACGGCGCGGCGGACGACGGACTTGCCGCCGCGCTTCTTGGCCTCGGCCGGGTCCTCGGTCTGCTCGCAGACCGCGACGCGATGGCCGAGCGCGATCAGCTTCTGCAGATAGTCGTTGGCGGCATGCACCGGCACGCCGCACATCGGGATGTCCTCGCCGAGATGCTTGCCCCGCTTGGTCAGCGTGATGCCGAGCGCCCGCGACGCCACTTCGGCGTCGGCGAAGAACAATTCGTAGAAATCGCCCATCCGGTAGAACAGAAGGCTGTCCGGATTGGCGGATTTGATCTCGAGGAACTGCTCCATCATCGGCGTGGGCCGAGGCAGGGCGGTGTCGGTGGCGGGGTCTGGCGCGAGCATGGCCGGACGCTAGCAAAACGTTGAAGGTGTTTCACCCTCGCCGACAATACCAATCCGCTTGAGATCACAGAAACCGGTGATATCGTCGCCGTCCCACATCTTGAGACGGCGAATGCCGTCCGCCCCCGGAAACGCCCACGCCGAGCCCCGAAACGATGACCGAGACCAAACGTCCCGCCAAGAGCGGCCCTGTGCTGACCGACGCCGAAGCGCTCGACTTCCACGCCCATGGCCGGCCCGGCAAGCTCGAGATCACGCCGACCAAGCCGATGGCGACGCAGCGCGACCTGTCGCTCGCCTATTCGCCCGGCGTCGCCGTGCCAGTGAAGGCGATCGCCGAGGATCCGTCCAAGGCCTACGACTACACGACGCGCGGCAACGTCGTCGCCGTCATCTCGAACGGCACCGCCATCCTCGGCCTCGGCAATCTCGGCCCGCTCGCCTCGAAGCCGGTGATGGAGGGCAAGGCCGTCCTCTTCAAGCGCTTCGCCGACATCGACTCGATCGATCTCGAGCTCGACACCGAGGACGTCGACGCCTTCGTCAACTCGGTCCGCTATCTCGGACCCTCCTTCGGCGGCATCAACCTGGAAGACATCAAGGCGCCGGACTGCTTCGTCATCGAGAGCCGCCTGCGCGAGCTGATGGACATTCCCGTCTTCCATGACGACCAGCACGGCACGGCGATCATCGCCACCGCCGGCATGATCAACGCGCTGCACCTGACCGGCCGCGACATCAAGACGACCCGCCTCGTCTGCAACGGCGCCGGCGCCGCCGGCATCGCTTGCATCGAGCTCGTCAAGGCGATGGGCATGCCGGCCGAGAACGTCATCCTCTGCGACACCAAGGGCGTGGTCTACCAGGGCCGCACCGAAGGCATGAACCAGTGGAAGACGGCGCATGCCTCGCCCACCGACGCACGCACGCTCGAGGACGCGATGAAGGGCGCCGACATCTTCTTCGGCGTCTCGGCCAAGGGCGCGCTGACGCCGGACATGGTCCGCTCGATGGCGCCGAAGCCGATCATCTTCGCCATGGCCAATCCCGATCCGGAGATCACGCCGGAGGAAGTGGCCGAGATCCGCGACGACGCGATCATGGCGACGGGCCGGTCGGACTATCCGAACCAGGTCAACAACGTCCTCGGCTTCCCCTACATCTTCCGTGGCGCCCTCGACGTGCGCGCCACGACCATCAACGAGGACATGAAGATCGCGGCCGCCAACGCCCTCGCGGCGCTGGCGCGCAAGGATGTTCCGGACGAGGTCGCCGCCGCCTATCAGGGCGTCCGTCCCCGTTTCGGGCCGCACTACATCATCCCGGTGCCATTCGATCCGCGCCTGCTCTCGGACATTCCGGCCGCCGTCGCCCAGGCGGCGATGGATTCGGGCGTCGCCGGCAAGCCGATCGAGGACATGGCCGCCTACAAGATCCAGCTCTCGGCCCGCCGCGACCCGATCGTCAGCACGCTGGCCCGCATCTACGAGCGCGTGCGCCGCAATCCGAAGCGCGTGGTGTTCGCCGAGGGCGAGGAGGAGCAGGTCATCCGCGCCGCCGCCAGCTTCGTGGCGCAGGAACTCGGCACCGCGATCCTGATCGGCCGCGAGGACATCATCCGCGAGACGGCGGCGAATGCCGACATCGAGATCCGGGACGGAATGGAGATCCACAATGCGCGGCTGTCGCAGCGCAATCCCGCCTATATCGACTTCCTCTATGCGCGCCTGCAGCGGCAGGGCTACCTGCTGCGCGACAGCCAGCGCCTGATCAACACCGACCGCAACTATTTCGGCGCCACCATGGTGGCGCTCGGCGATGCGGACGCGATGGTCTCCGGCGTCACGCGCAATTATTCGACGGTGCTGCACGACGTCCGCAAGGTCATCGACACCCGGCCCGGCCACCGGGTCATCGGCGTGTCGATCGCGCTGATCCGCGGCCGGACCGTGGTCGTCGCCGATACGGCGGTGCACGACATGCCGACGGGCGAGGAGCTCGCCGACATCGCGGTCGAGGCGGCCGGCGTCGCCAAGCGCCTCGGCTACGAGCCGCGCGTCGCCATGCTCGCCTATTCGACCTTCGGCCAGCCAGAGAGCGAGCGCTCCCGCCATGTGCGCGAGGCGGTGCAGATCCTCGAGCGGCGGCGCGTCGGATTCGAGTTCGACGGCGAGATGGCCGCCGACGTGGCGCTGAACCCGAAGGCGATGGCGGCCTATCCGTTCTGCCGCCTGTCGGGCCCGGCCAACGTGCTGGTCATGCCGGCGTTCCACTCGGCCTCGATCTCGACCAAGATGCTGCAGGAGCTCGGCGGCGCCACCGTCATCGGGCCGCTGCTGGTCGGCCTCGACAAGCCAGTGCAGATCCTGTCGCTCGGCGCGCGCGACAGCGACATCGTCAACATGGCGGCACTGGCGGCGTTCAACGTGGGCGGGTAAAGAGGCACGGCAACCGCCAACCCCGGGCCTCACGATGCCGAAAGTCTACGACTGCTTCACCTTCTTCAACGAGCTCGATCTCCTGGAGGTGCGGCTGAACGAACTCGATGGCGTCGTCGACCGCTTCGTGCTGTGCGAGTCGCCCTACACCTTCCGCGGCCAGCCCAAGCCGCTGGTGTTCCAGGAGAACCGCGCCCGCTTCGCGCGGTTCCTCCCCAAGATCGAGCATGTCGTCGTCGACGACCTGCCGCTGGGCGGCCGCAAGAAGGAGCATGACTACTTCAAGAAGGAGCGCTTCCAGCGCAATGCGCTGGCGCGCGGCCTCCGCGACGCTGCGCCGGACGACTACGTCATCCTCTGCGATATCGACGAGATCCCCCGCGCGAGCGTGATCGAGGCCATCGTGCGGGCGGACGGGCCGAAGGCCGTCCATCTGCTCGAGGTGGACTATTACACCTACTTCCTGAACCTCCTGACCTCGACCGGCTGGAACAAGCCGCGCATGGCGCGGCATGGCGACATCCGCAAGTTGCAGGCGCTGCGTTCGGGCGGCCCTGGCTGGGCGCCGAAAGAGAAGCGGGTCCTGTCCGTGCTCCGGCAGTGGAAGCGCATGGTGTTCGGCGTCCGGCCGCGACCCTGGGTGACCGTGCCCGACGCGGGATGGCACTTCACCTCGATGAACGGCCCGGCAGCGGTGCGCGAGAAGATGATGGCCTATTCGCATGTCCGGCCGGACATGGAGGACGAGGCGGCGATCATCGGCAAGATCGCCGCCATCCTGGAAAAGGCCGTCGCGAATGGCGACGGCGCGACGCCCCGGCTCGCGGCGCTCGAAGAGATGCCGGCCTTCATCCGCGACAATCCCGAGCGCTTCGCCGGCCTGATCGCCTCCGCCGAGACCGTGGCGGAATACCGGGCGCTGGCCCGGCGCTGAGCGGAGCTGTCAGCCGAGACGGCTCGCCGACTGGATCCGCTGGATTCCGGTCTTGTCCATGATCGCGTTGGCCTCGGCGAGCGAACCACTGGTGTCGATGGCGCGGCAGGCGTCTTCGATCACGGTGGTCTGGAAGCCGTGCGCGCGGGCATCCTGCGCCGTCCAGAAGACGCAGAAATCGAGCGCCAGGCCGACGACGAAGACGTGCTCGATGTTGCGCTCGAACAGATAGCCGGTCAGTCCGGTCGGCGTCTTGCGGTCGGCCTCGAAGAAGGCGGAATAGCTGTCGGTATGGGCATGGTAGCCCTTGCGGATGATCAGCTGCGCATGCGGGATGTCGAGGCCGGGCGCCAGTTCCGCGCCGGACGAACCCTGGATGCAGTGATCCGGCCACAGCACCTGCTGGCCGTAGCGCAGCCCGATCGTCTCGAAAGGCTGGCGGCCGGCATGCGTCGAGGCGAAGGAAATATGCCCGGCCGGGTGCCAGTCCTGCGTGATCACGACGTTCTTGAAGCCGCGCGCCAGCTGGTTGACCAGCGGCACGATGGCGTGGCCATCGGAAACGGCCAGCGCCCCGCCGGGCAGGAAGTCATTCTGGATGTCCGTTACGATCAGGACGGCATTCGATTCCGGCACGATGTCTCCCCCGCGGTATGGAAACGCAGACCAGGACGGCTGTTAACCCGAATGGCCCGGCTTGTTAACCGTCAAATTGGAAATGGACCAAATCCGGCTAGGCCGGCCCGGGCCTGGTGACCCGCCGCAACGTCAGATTGATGCGCCCGCCCTGTTGCAGCAACGTCGATGTGCCCGGATAGATCCGGTCGACGCCGTGGTAGGCGAGCCGCGCCGCGCCGCCGAGCAGCAGCACGTCGCCCGACGCCAGCCGGAACGAGCGCGTCGGGTCGCGGCGGTCGACGCCGCCGAGCCGGAACAGGCAGGTATCGCCGAGCGAGACCGACAATACCGGCGCGGCGAACTCGGCCTCGTCCGCGTCCTGGTGCAGGCCCATGCGCGCATCCGGCTCGTAGAAGTTGACGAGGCAGGCCTCCGGCGGATGCGGATAGCCCGAAAGCGCCTCCCAGAGCGCGAGCAGCATTTCGGGGATGGGCGGCCAGGGCCGGCCGGTGACCGGATGGGTCGCCTGGTAGCGATAGCCGGCCTGGTCGGAGACCCAGCCGAGCGGGCCGCAATTGGTCATGCGGACGGAAAACGGCTTGCCGGTCCGCGGCATGGTCGGCCGATAGAGCGGCGCCGCGGCCGCGACCGCGCGGATCGCATCGCGCAAATCCTCCTGCGCAGCGCGGTCGAACCGGCCCGGCAACAGGCGAACCCCCTCCGGCATGGTGCTATGCTCGCGCGACGATGGCGTTTCAGGCATTTCGCGGCTTGTCTCCCTCGGTTCCTCGCATCAGCCCATCTCAAGGCTGAGAGCCGACTTGCGGCCGTTTAGGCATCTTCTTATATACGCCCAGAACCTGCGCAGGCCGGCCCTTCGCCGAGACCACGCAAATCGTAGTGTTCATGGGGGCCGTCCCGGTGCGACCGGAACGGCGGAAGCCTCTGAGAGGGTCCGCACGGCCCGCCGAAAGGAGAGAGAATATGGCTAAGGTCATCGGTATCGACCTCGGAACGACGAATTCCTGCCTCAGCGTCATGGACGGCAAGGCGCCGAAAGTCATCGAGAACGCCGAGGGCGCGCGCACGACGCCGTCCATGGTCGCGTTCACGGACGACGGCGAGAAACTGGTCGGCCAGCCGGCGAAGCGCCAGGCGGTCACCAATCCGGAACACACCTTCTTCGCGGTGAAGCGCCTGATCGGCCGCCGCTACGACGACCCGATGGTCGAGAAGGACAAGCACCTCGTCCCCTACAAGATCGTCAAGGGGCCGAACGGTGACGCCTGGGTCGAGGTCGAGAACGAGAAGTACTCCCCCGCCCAGATTTCGGCCTTCATCCTGCAGAAGATGAAGGAGACGGCGGAAGCCTATCTCGGCGAGAAGGTCGAGCAGGCCGTCATCACCGTGCCCGCCTACTTCAACGACGCCCAGCGCCAGGCCACCAAGGACGCCGGCAAGATCGCCGGCCTCGAGGTGCTGCGCATCATCAACGAGCCGACCGCGGCGGCGCTCGCCTACGGCCTCGACAAGAACGACGGCAAGACGATCGCGGTCTATGACCTCGGCGGCGGCACCTTCGACATCTCGATCCTCGAGATCGGCGACGGCGTCTTCGAGGTGAAGTCGACCAACGGCGACACCTTCCTCGGCGGCGAGGACTTCGACATGCGCCTGGTCGGCTACCTGGCCGACGAGTTCAAGCGCGAGCAGGGCATCGACCTCCGCAACGACAAGCTTGCGCTGCAGCGCCTGAAGGAAGCGGCCGAGAAGGCCAAGATCGAGCTCTCCTCCGCGCAGCAGACCGAGATCAACCTGCCGTTCATCACGGCCGACGCCTCGGGCCCGAAGCACCTCGCCATCAAGCTGACCCGCTCGAAGTTCGAGGCGCTGGTCGACGACCTGGTGCAGCGCACCGTCGCGCCCTGCAAGGCGGCGCTCAAGGATGCCGGCCTCACCGCCGGCGAGATCGACGAGGTGGTCCTGGTCGGCGGCATGACCCGCATGCCCAAGATCCAGGAGATCGTGAAGCAGTTCTTCGGCAAGGAGCCGCACAAGGGCGTCAACCCGGATGAAGTCGTCGCCATGGGCGCCGCGATCCAGGCCGGCGTGCTGCAGGGCGATGTCAAGGACGTGCTGCTGCTCGACGT
>JAEWAD010000080.1 GCA_023391905.1 Pseudomonadota bacterium
GGGCAAGCCCGTCGACCAGGTGGTCGACACGGCCGAGGCTCGTCTCAAGTCGATCCTGAAGGAATAGTCACGTGTCGGTCCGGCCCCTGCTTGCCGGCGAAACCACGACCTGGCGCGAAAGCGCCAGGGAGTGGCTGCGCTCGGGCAACTCCCTCCCCTTCTGGCTGCTCGCGCCGTCGATCTTCCTGATGCTCGCGGTCATCGCCTATCCGATGCTGACCGGGTTCTATTACGGATTCACGACCGGCTCGCTGCTCAAGACCGGCAAGTTCGTCGGGTTCGACAACTACATCCGCCTGCTGCAGTCGGCGGACTTCCTGCACGCCCTCTGGTTCAGCTTGATCTTCGCCGTCTTCAACGTGATCGGGTGCTATGTGCTCGGCCTCGGGCTGGCGCTGCTGATGAACCAGGACGTCCCGTTCCGCGGCTTCTTCCGCGTCGCGCTGCTGTTGCCGTGGATCGTGCCGTCGATCGTCTCGATCGTCAGCTGGCGCTGGATGATGGCCGACCAGCACGCCCTCTTCAATCAGATCATCGGCCTGTTCGGCGGCAGCCCGATCTACTTCCTGAGCGACGAGCACTGGGCGATCGCCGCCGTTATCGCCATCAAGATCTGGCGCTCCTTCCCCTTCATGATGCTGTCGCTGCTCGCCGCGCTGCAGGGCATCGACCGCAGCCTCTACGAGGCCGCGTCGCTCGACGGCGCCTCGCGCTGGAACCAGTTCCGCTATGTGACGCTGCCGCAGCTCAGCAACATCTCGATCGTGCTGTGCCTCTTGATGACGATCTGGACGGTCAACGACTTCGACACACCGTGGCTCCTGACCCAGGGCGGGCCGGCGAACGCGACCGAGAACCTCGTCCTCCTCGCTTATCGCTACACCTTCGGACGCAACGATGTCGGCCTCGGCTCCGCCGTTTCCTTCATCACGCTCGCGATCCTGATGGTGCTCGTCGTCATCCTGCTGCGCCGCCAGAGGGAGCGCTGACATGGTCCATTCCGCCTCCCCGAACCGCAAGCGCTGGATGATGTTCTGGCTGCTCGTCATCATCACCATCGTCATCAACCTGCCGATCATCCTGATGGTGATGAACTCGTTCCAGACGACGGAACAACTGGTCAACCGCACGAGCATCCTGCCGCACGACCTGACGCTCGCGAATTATCGCTATCTGAACGAACGGACGAATTTCTGGACCTTCCTCTGGAACTCGTTCACCGTCTCCGGCGTCAGCACGATCACCAGCGCGGCCGTCGCGGCGCTGGCGGGCTACGCGCTCTCGCGCTTCCGCGGCCGGCTGATCACCGGCTATTCGCGGGCGCTCTTCGTCGTCCAGATGTTCCCGATCATCCTGGCGCTGATCCCGCTGTTCATGCTGTTCCGCTCGCTCGGCCTGATCAACAGCCCGTGGTCGGTGATCATTCTCTACACGGTGGTGCACCTGCCCTTCGCCACCTGGATGGCACGGGCCTTCTTCGACACGATCCCGCGCGAGCTGGAAGACGCGGCGCTCGTCGACGGCTGCTCGCGGTTCGGCGCCTTCGTCCGCATCGTGTTGCCGCTCTCGGGCCCCGGCCTCGCGGCGATCGGCATCTTCTCGTTCCTGTTCTCCTACAACGAGTTCTTCGTCGCCAACGTCTTCCTGCGTGACCAGGACGCCATGACCCTGCCGGTCGGCATCACGATGTTCATGCAGCAATACTCGACCGACTGGGGGAGCCTGATGGCCGCCGCCACGGTCACCGTCATCCCGACCTTCATCCTGTTCCTCGGCATCCAGAAATGGATCACCTACGGGGCTGTCTCCGGCGGCGTCAAAGGCTGACGCCGTCCTCCAACAAGACCAACAAAATCAAGGAAACGCATCGTGTCCCAGCAAATCCGCGTCGGCATCGTCGGCTGTGGCGAGGTCGCGCAGGTCATCCATCTGCCCGCGCTCCGCGACCTCGCCGATCTGTTCCGCGTCTCGGCCCTCTGCGACGTCAGCCCGTCGGTCCTCGCGACCGTCGGCGACCAGTGGCCGGAAGCCGCGCGCCATGCCGATTATCGTGACCTGGTGGCCTCGGCCGACGTCGACGCCGTCCTCGTCGCCAACCCCAACGTCTATCACGCCGAAGTCGCCATCGCCGCGATCGAGGCCGGCAAGCACGTACTGATCGAAAAGCCCTACTGCGTCTCGCTCGCCGAGGCCGACGCGCTCGAAGCCGCCGCAGCCAAGGCCGGCGTCACCGTGCAGGTCGGTTTCATGCGGCGCTACGCCCCCGCCTTCACCGAAGCGGTCCGCCATCTCGAAGGCCGGCGCGGCGACATCCTCCTCGCCCGCGTGCACGACGTCATCGGCCCGAATGCGTCGATCATCAACTCGACCTCGAACGTCGCCCGCGGCAAGGACGTGCCCGAGGCGCTGCTCGAAGAGAGCCGCACGCGCATGAGCGCCGCGGCCAAGGCCGCCGTCGGGGTCGGCGAGGGCCCGAAATTCAGCGCCTACAATTTGCTGCTCGGCCTTTCGAGCCACGACATCTCGGCGATGCGCGAATTGCTTGGCCGGCCGAAAGCCGTGCTGAACGCAACCCAGCGCAATGGCGGCCGCGTGATCACGGCGAGCTTCGACTACGGCCATTTCGTCTGCCAGTTCGAGACCGCCGTCGACCAGATCCCGCATTTCGACGCGCATCTGGAAGTGGTGACGCCGACCGAGATCCTGCGCATCGACTACGACACGCCCTATATCCGCCATTTGCCGGCCAAGCTGACCGTGCTGAAGGGCCACGGCACGGCCGGCACCTCGACCGATACGAGCTTCCCGACCCGCTACGATTCCTTCGGGGTCGAATGGCGTGACTTCCACGCCAATGTCACCGAGCGGCGCACACCGAAGACCTCGCTCGCCGACGCCCGCGCGGACCTGGAGATCTTCCGCGACATGATCGCGCTCATGCAGTAGCCGCCTCAGACGCGCGGCGGGCTCGCATCGTCCTCGTCGTCGAGCAGGATGCGCTCCGCCGCGCCGTCGAGATCCTCGTACTGGTCGCTCTTCAGCGACCAGAAGAAGATCCAGAGCGCGACCACGCCGAAGAGGATCGCCAGCGGGATCAGGAAGACGAGGCTATCCACGGCCGGCTGCCCTCGCCTCGGGGGCGGCAGTTTCCGGCGTCGTCGTGACGGCGGCAGCACCCGGCGCTTCGGGCTTCGCCTGCCCGCCGCGACCGGCCTTGAGCCGCAGTGCGTTGGCGACCACGACGATCGACGACAGCGACATGGCGAGCGCGGCGACCAGCGGCGTGACGAAGCCGGCGATCGCGATCGGCAGCGCGATCAGGTTGTAGAGGATCGAGATGCCGAAATTCTGGCGGATGAGCTTTCCCGCCTCCTTCGAGACAGAGAGGGCCAGCGGCACGGCGCCGAGGCTCGGCCGCAGGAAGACGAAATCCGCCGCCTTGCGACCGATGTCGGCGGCGGTCGCCGGCGCCATCGAGACATGCGCGGCCGCCAGCACCGGCGCGTCGTTCAGGCCGTCGCCGACCATCAGCGTCCTGTGGCCGTCGCGGGCGAGCGCCTCGATCCGCGCCAGCTTGTCGGCCGGCAGCATCGCCGCCGTGTAGTCGCCGATGCCGAGCTCGCCGGCGACCCGCGCGACGGCCGGCAACTGGTCGCCCGACAGCATCAGCGGCGAAAGCCCCTGCTGGCGAAGCGCCGTCACGACCTCGCGCGCATCCGGCCGCAGATCGTCATGGAAGGCGAAGCGCGCGAGCACCCTGCCGTCGCGGCCAAGCACCGTCCCGGCGCCGTCCGAGATATCCGTCAGGGCAGCCCAGCCAACGCGGCCGAGCCGGTAGACGGCGCCGTCGCGGGCGACCGCCTCGATGCCCTGCCCCGGCAGTTCGTTGACGCGGGTGAACACGATCCCGGCCGGGCTCCCACCGAAACGGTCCGCGATCGCGCGCGATACCGGATGGTTGGACGTCGCCGCCAGGGCCGCGGCGATCCGAGCCGCCGCCGGATCGATCGCGGCATCCTCGTCCAGCCGCAACCGGCCGAGCGTCAGCGTGCCCGTCTTGTCGAAGGCGACGCTGTCGATCTCGGCCATGCGCTCCATGGCCGAGCCGTCCTTGACCATGATGCCGTTCTCGAACAGGCGCCGCGCCGCGACGACCTGGACGATCGGCACGGCGAGGCCGAGCGCGCAGGGACAGGTGACGATGAGGACGGCGATGGCGATGGTGATCGCCTGATGCCAGTCACCGGTGACAGCGAACCAGCCGACGAAGCTCAGCAGCGCCGTGGCATGGATGACGGGCGAATAGAGCTGCGCCGCGCGGTCGGCCAGGCGGCGGTAGCGCGCCTTGCCGCCCTCGGCGACCTCCATCAGGCGCACCATCTCGGCGAGGAACGAATCGGCGCTGCGGGCGACGACGGTCATCGTCAGCGGACCGGTCAGGTTGAGCATGCCAGCCTTGAGCGGCGCCCCCTCGGCGACCGGCTGCGGCAGGCTCTCGCCGGAGACGACGGAGCAATCGAGCTCGGACTGGCCGGTCGCCACCACGCCGTCGACGGGAATGCGATCCCCCGCCGCCACCATGAGCGTCATGCCGGGCTCGATCTCGGCGAGCGGCAGGTAGTCGCGCGAACCGTCGGCGCGCAGCACGGCGGCGCCGCGCGGCGCGAGGCGAACCAGCCCGCTCACCGCCCGGCGCGCCCGCTCGCGCATCATGTGGTCGAAGACCCGCCCGATCAGCAGGAAG
Organism: Pseudomonadota bacterium; assembly: GCA_023391905.1. Classification (GTDB taxonomy): domain Bacteria; phylum Pseudomonadota; class Alphaproteobacteria; order Rhizobiales; family Kaistiaceae; genus Kaistia. The sequence goes on from JAEWAD010000080.1 coordinate 4,745, forward strand.
AACAGCAGCGACGTCGCCGCGTCGAAATAGGCGTGCGGACCGTTCTGATAGGTGTCGTAGACGCTCATGCCGAAGGCGAGCAGCACGCCGATGGAGATCGGGACGTCCATGTTGGTGCGGCCGTGGCGGAGCGCGTTCCAGGCCGAGCCGAAGAAGACCTGGCCCGAGTAGAACAGCGCCGGCAGCGCCAGCACGGCGGAGATCCAGTGGAAAGCCTGGCGCGTGCCCGGCTCGGCGCCGGACCAGACCGACACCGAGAGCAGCATGATGTTCATCGACGAGAAGCCGGCCACCGCCAGCGCGCGCAGCAGCCAGGCGAGCTGCGGATCGCGATCGCTCTCGCCGGCGTCGAACAGGTGCGCGGCATAGCCGAGGCCGTCCAGCGTCTCGAGCAGCGGCGGCACGTCGGCGCCGGTCCATTTCACGCTGACGCGCCGGGTCGAGAGATTGACCCGCGCATGCGTCACGCTGGGGAGCGCGGCAAGGCCGCGCTCGATCTTGCGGATGCAGTCGGCGCAATGCACCGCCGGCACGGCGAGATCGACCTGGCGAACGCCGTCGCCGAGGTCGCGGCTCGCCAGTTCCAGTTCCTCCCGCGAAACGGGAGCCTGGAGCGGCCGGGCGGCGGCCGCCGCGTCGACCGCGCAACAGGTCATTTCATCGCCTCGTAGCTGTGCCAGGTGGCATGGCCGAGCAGCGGGAACACGACAATCAGCCCGAGAAGGCCGGTCGCCACGCAGAGGAGGAACAGCGCCAGCACGATCACGCCCCAGGCGATCATCACCGGCAGGTTGTTCCAGACCATCGAGATGCTGGTGCCCATCGCCGTGAAGGCATCCGTCTTCTGGTCCAGCAGCATCGGGATCGAGAAGGTGCTGATGGCGAAGGAGAAGGCCGCGAACAGGCCGCCGACGACCGTGCCGACGACGAGCATGGCGAGGCCGATCGGCGTCGTGAACAGCATCGCCACGACATGATCCAGGCCAGGGAACGGGCGCAGGCCGAAGAACAGCGCGTAGATGATGACCGCGGCGCGCATCCAGACCAGCATCAGCAGGCAGAGGATGGCGCCGGTGAACAGCACCTGGCCGCCGGAGTTGGGTCGCACGAACAGCATGCCGGCGAGCGAGATGCGCTCGCCCTTGGCGATGGCGCGGCTCTTGGCGTAGAGGCCGATCGCCACCAGCGGGCCGACGACCATGAAACCGGCCAGCGCCGGGAGCAGGATGTAGTCGAGCTCGAGCGCGAACAGGCCCCAGACCACAGCGACCGAGATCGCATAGACGACGACGCCGTAGGCGAGGCTGTCGAGCGGCCGGATTTTCAGATCGCGCCAGCCGGCGGCGAGCCAACCCAGTGCGGCGCTGGCGGGGAGACCGCGCCGCCGCTGTTCGGCGAGCGGGCGCTGGAAAGCTTCAGATGCCTTTGAGGTAGCCATGAGCCTCTCCTGCTCAGCACGCGGACTTGGCGGCTCGGAAGCCATCGCCGGAACCATCGGGAACCTTCGCATGCGGCACGCAATCCGGCTGCGAGCGAAGGGCGACATAGACGAGATGCGCATTGGCGCCGAGCAGGACGATGATGCCGAACGACGCGATGGCGATCGAGATCCTCTTCCAGTTCAGCAGCCGCCGCGCGGCGGCCGGCGTGCGGCCGATCGGGCGGGCGAGCGTCACGGCGCCTCTCCTCCCAGCGAGTTGACGTAAAGCGCCAGCACCTTGATATCGACCGGCGTCAGGCGATCGCCCCAGTGCGGCATGTGCCCCTGGCGGCCGGCATAGACGGTGTTGAACACCGACTGCGTGTCACCGCCATAGATCCAGTGGCTGTCGGTCAGGTCGGGCGCGCCCATGTCGGTCTTGCCCTTGCCGTCGTCGCCGTGACAGGCGACGCAGTTGGCGGCGAACACTTCCTGCCCCGCCTTGAGCCGATCGGCATCGCCGGCGGCCGGCGTTGCGCCGGACAGCGAGCGGACATAGGCGACGACGTCGTTGACCTGCTTGCGGTCGAGCACGCCGTCGCGTCCGAATGCCATCATCTGCGAGACGCGCGTATCGGCATGGCCGGAATTGATGCCGACCGTGATCGTCTCGACGATCTGCTCGGGCGAACCGCCCCAGAGCCACGCCTTGGCGGCGAGGTTGGGATAGCCGGGGCCGCCCTTGGCATCGACGCCGTGGCAGACCGCGCAATTGTCCTCGAACAGGGTGCGGCCCGTCTGCGTGACGGAGCGCATCAGCTCCGGATCCTGCTGGATCGTGGCGAAGTCGGCCGAGGCGACGCGATCGGTCCAGACCGCGCGCTCCGCCGTCGCGTCACTCACCGCCTTCGTGACGACGGCGCGGTCGTCAAAGCCGAGCAGGCCCTTGGTGTAGGACCAGCCGAGCGGCCAGGCCGGCATCAGCACCCAATAGACGATCGAGAACAGGATCGTCGCGAAGAGGAAGAACAGCACGACGCGCGGCACCGGCGTGTCGAGTTCCTCGATGCCGTTCCACTCGTGCCCGGTCGTGTTCCGCCCGGTAACGGGATCGCGCTGGCCTAGTTCCACGGCTTGTCATCCTTGTCGAGAATGCTCTTCTTGGCTTGGTCGAAGCGCTTCTTGTTCTTCGGCCAGAAGGTGTAGACGAGCACGCCGATGGCGAGCGCGATCAGGTAGAACAGGCCCCAGCTCTTCGAGAAGGCGACGACGGTCTGGTAGTCGAGATCCATCGCCCTACTCCACCTTGGCCGCGACGTTCGACGCCGTCGCGGCGTCGGTCAGCTTGCCGAGGATCTGGAGATAGGCGACGAGCGCGTCCATCTCGGTCACCTGGCCCGGCTTGCCGCCGAAGGCGCGGATGTTGGTCGCCTCGCCGTAGCGCTCGGCGACGCCGGCGGCGAAATCCGTATCCGGATTGGCCTGGCCGTAGGCGTCGGCCGGCGCATTGTCGATCATCGCCTGGGTGTAGGGGACGCCGACGCGGCTCATCGCCTTCAGGTGCAGACCGAGATCCTCGGTCCGCAGCGTGTTGTCCTCCAGCCAGCGATAGGCCGGCATGACGGAGACCGGCACGACGTCGCGCGGGTTGCGCAGATGCGCGACCTGCCAGGCGTCGGAATACTTGCCGCCGACGCGGGCGAGGTCAGGCCCCGTCCGCTTCGAGCCCCAGAGCATCGGATGGTCGTACTGGGACTCGACCGCCAGCGAATACGGCCCGTAGCGCTCGACCTCGTCGCGCAACGTGCGGATCATCTGCGAATGGCAGGCATAACAGCCCTCGCGGATGTAGATGTTGCGGCCGGCGAGTTCGAGCGGGGTGTAGACCCGCATGTCGGGCGCCTTCTCGACCGTCTCGTCGATGGTGAAGAGCGGCGCGATCTCGACGAAGCCGCCAATCGAGGCCACCACGACGATGGCGACGACGAAGCCGATGGCGCTGCGCTCAAGCTTGCGATGGAAGTTCGGCATGGTCGGTTACTCCCCGGCCTGAAGTGCGGGAGGGGTCAGCGCCGGCTCGTCGACTTCCGGACCCTGGAGCACCAGCCGGCCACCGGCCTGCCGGATCGTCATCCAGATGTTGTAGCAACCGACGAGGGCGCCGAGCAGGAACAGAAGACCGCCCAGGGTGCGCGCGATGTAATAGGGATGCATCGCGACCAGCGAGTCGATGAACGAGTAGGCCAGCGTCCCGCTTTCATTGTAGGTCCGCCACATCAGACCCTGGATGATGCCGGAATTCCACATGGCGAAGACGTAGACGACGGTTCCGGCCAGCGCGAGCCAGAAGTGCAGCTCGACCAGCTTGGACGAATACATGCGCTCGCGGTTCCACATCCACGGCACCAGCGCGTAGATCGAGCCGAAGGAGATCATCGCCACCCAGCCGAGCGCGCCGGCATGGACGTGGCCGACGGTCCAGTCGGTGTAGTGGCTGAGCGAGTTCACGGCACGGATCGCCATGAAGGAGCCTTCGAAGGTCGACAGTCCGTAGAAGACCGCGGCGACCATCATGAAGCGCAGCGTGGCGTCGTCGCGCACCTTGCCCCAGGCGCCGTTCAGCGTGGCCAGCGCGTTGCCGGCCGAAGCCCAGGACGGCACCAGCAGGACCACCGAGAAGGTCATGCCGAGTGTCTGCACCCATTGCGGCAGAGCGGTGTAGTGCAGGTGGTGCGAGCCCGCCCACATGTACATGAAGACGATGCCCCAGAAGCTGATGATCGACAGCCGGTAGGAGAAGATCGGCCGGCCGGCGCGCTTCGGCAGGTAGTAGTACATCATGCCGAGTAAGCCGGCGGTCAGGAAGAACGCCACCGCGTTGTGGCCGTACCACCACTGGGTCATCGCATCCTGCACGCCGGAGAAGAGCGAGTAGCTCTTGGCGTGGCCGAGCGAGACCGGCACCGCGAGATTGTTCACGATGTGCAGGATCGCCACGACCAGGATGAAGGCCATGTAGTACCAGTTGGCGACGTAGATGTGCGGTTCCTTCCGCCGCTGCAGCGTGCGGATGTAGATCAGTAAGTAGACGACCCAGACGATGACCAGCCAGATGTCGGCGTACCATTCCGGCTCGGCATATTCGCGCGACTGCGTCACGCCCATCAGGAACCCGCTCGCGGAAATCACGCAGAACAGGTTGTAGCCAAGCAGCACGAACCACGGGCTGAGCTGGTCAGGCATCCGGGTGCGGCTGGTCCGCTGCATCACATAATAAGAGGTCGCGATCAGCGCGTTGCCGCCGAAGCCGAAAATCACGCCAGCGGTGTGCACCGGCCGCAAGCGGCCGAAGCTGGACCAGCCGGCGTCGAAGGTAAGGTTGGGATTGACCAGCAGCCACGCCACCCAGTCGCCGACGAACATGCCGATCACGGCCCAGATC
>JAEWAD010000126.1 GCA_023391905.1 Pseudomonadota bacterium
GCGATGCAGTCTCGGAGGCGCGCGCCGCCGCCGTCTTGGCCACGGCCTCCTGATAGCTCGAGCGGGCCGCAGCAACAGCCGCCGCGCTGGCATTCTTGGCAGACGACGAGAGGCCGTCATTCGCCACCTGGGCCCGCCGAGCCGCGTTGACGAGTTGATCAAGATCCTTGGCGCCCTTCTGGACGCCAGAACTGTCCACGGCCAAGCCGAGCGTCGCGATGTCGGCCATGTCATGATCCCTTTCGCGGCCGCGTTCGATCGGCCATCTCTTCCTGCTCGCGCGCGACAGCGGCGAGATAGGCGGCGTCCATTTCACGGATGACGGCGATCTCCTCCCGCCGGACGAGCGTCCCCGTGAGGACGATCCAGTTGGAGAGCTCCGTCATTGAAAGAGGCTGCGGCCCATTCAGCCCAGAGGCTCGGCAGGAATTGAGATCCCAGAACCACTCCGGCAGATAGCGGACCTCGTCAGGGAGCGGCTCGACCTTGGGAACAGCGAGGCCGAACCGTTCCAACCGTTGCCGACGGGTCTCGCCGTTCTCATCGACGAAGCTCTGCCGGACCACCTCGCCGATGTGGCCCGCAAGCTGCCGGCCTAGCTCGAGAAAAAACCGGCCTCGTCTCCGAGCGCGGTGTCGACCTGCTTGACCAGCCACGGCAGCGCCAGCGCCTTGCCGACATTCACCTTGTTGAGCGGCGGGCTCTTGAGGTCGCCCAGCGACAGGCCGTCGGCCCAGGTCCAGCCAACGATCGCCGCCGTAAGCAGGTCGACCGTGTTGTCCTCGATGCGCTCAGCGGTCATCACGTTGCGGCCACCCCGGAGCGCCTTGTTCTTGATCGCGCGCTCGACGGCCTTCACCCGGTCATCCTCGAGGCTGACGCACTCGATCTGCAGGCCGATCGACGCGCCGGTCGCCGGGTGCTTGATGTCGACGGTAATCGTCGTCGGCTGAATAGCCAGAATGTCCATAGATCATCTTCCGGGTTGGAGGGGATGACGGGCCACGCGGGCCCGCCTAGGTCACCGCGGCAGTTGCGGCCGAAGTGGCCGTGGCGTCGCCGGCGCTGTTGGTGCCCGTGACCGCGACCGAGATCGACTCCGTGGCGTCGGCGGCAGCCAGCGTGTAGGTGGCGCCGGTGGCGCCCGAGATGTTCGCGCCGTCACGCTTCCACTGGTAGGCGAACGACGGTTCACCCGACCATCGGCCAGGAATGGCGGTCAGCGTCGACCCTTGGGCCAGGACACCGGCGATCGACGGAAGCAGGGTGTTGACCGGGGCAACGAGCGACTGCGGATTCACCACGATCTCGCGCTGGACCAGACCGAGGGTGAACACCTCGAGGATGAAGTCTTCGTTCCGGCCGTTGGGCCGCGTCGGGCCGGCGACGAGACCGCGGTTATAGTAGACCGTGTTAGTGTGGTTCGCGTCCGGGGCGTCGAGGTCTTCGAACTTGACGGCGTAAAAGAATTTGGTGGCCGCCGCCGCGCGCAGGGCGATCTGGCCAGCGTCGGTCGGATTGCGCGCGCACTCGATCGTGGGATCGCCGGCGTTGGAGATGCCCTTCTGCTTCTGCGTGACCTCAGTCGCGAGCTCGTCATAGCTGACGACGTTGGTGTTCATGCCGGACTCGCCGACGGAGCCGACGTTGCCGACTTCGATCCAGGTCAGGGCCTCGAACTGGCTCTGGTCGAGATTGGCCGGCTGCGGCGTGGTGCAGAAATAGACCTTGCGGCCCTTGTTCGTGTTCGCCACGTCGGTTCTCCTTTCATGGCAGAGAGAAAAGCCCCGCCGTGGCGAGGGCGAATTGCCCGGTCAAGCCGGGAAGATCAGGCGAATGCCTCGTATCGAATGGTCACCGGCACTTGCCAGTGCGTGTCATCGGCGAGCGCGGGACCGATATCCGGCGCCTTGGTGACCCTCACGGTGAGCCCATCCGCGCGCATAGGCAGGTCGGCCGGGAAGTGTTGCGCGACCTGTCCTGCGATCTCCGTCGCGCCGGATGCGCCCTGGTTCTTCGGCACGAAGACATCAACCTGCACCAGGCCGAGCCGCTGATGCGGCGCGTTCGACGCGAGAAACAGCCGGCGGCTGGTGTTCGGGATGTGCGTCACGCGCAGATACCCACCTGCGGGCTTCGCAAAGCTGACGTTCGGCCAGGCGACCGGGAGCGCTGGCGACAACAAGAGGGCGGCCACGCGCGAGAACAGCGCGCCCTCGATCGTGCTTTCCGTGCTCGGCATTCCGCGATATTCCTTGGCTGATGAAGCCGCTCAGCGACAATCAGGCCCATGATCTTCTGACGGAGGCGCGCCGAGCCCTCGGCAACGCACCGGGCGGATCCGTTCGCGCTGACACAGCGCTGAAGACTGCTCGCCAGGCGCTTTCCGGCCTGGCGCTGGCTCTCCTGGTCGCCTCCGAGAAGGGAGAGGATCAGGTCGAGGGCATCAGAGGCCCAGACGGTTCTTAAGCTCCGCAGCCTTCTCGTCGACGATCTGAGGCCACTGCTGCGCTGCGGTTCGAACGAACGCATCGGGGCCCTGCCCGCGGGCGCCGTACTCGCGATGAGCCGCATAGGCCGCCGTGTACCCCAGATAGATCGTGTCCCCGAGATCGGCGCCGGCGATGACAGCTTCGATCGCGCCGGCATCGTAGGCATAGGTCTGGCCTGGAACTGGCATTGCACTTGCGCGGATCGGCGGCATCGAGGCGGTCGAGGCCATCAGCGATGCCCGTAGGAAGCCCGTGTCGACGCGCATGCGGCCGCCCTCAGCGCGTGTTGCCTGCGCGCGACTGGCGAGCTCCTGCGAAGCCTCCTTGAAGACGGCCTCCTCCGCCCCTTCGACCTTCCGAACCCAGGCCGCGACCTGCGCCGCGAAGGAGAGGTTCGCCATCAGGCGCTTTCCTTGAAGCGCTCAATCACGGCCGCGAAATAGTCGACCTTGTATTCGACCCGGCAGCGGCAGCCGGAGATTTCTGCGATCGGCGCCTGTGGGTCACCGGGGAACCGCAGCACCGCGCCCGACACCGAATGGAAGGTGCCATCGAGCGGCACGCTCTTGCCGTTCAAACTGCGGTGCGTGTGCCGGACGCGATTGTCGCCGGCGGAGCGCCAGATTTTGGTGACGTCCTCCTCCCGGATCTTGCCGGCCTCGATCTGCTGTCGGATCGCATCATCACGGCTCTTGCCGAGTGCGATCATCGTTTCCGTTCGCGCCAGCATCTCTCCGCGCAGGTCGAGCAGGCGATCGGCGTAGCGCGCAATCATCCGCGCGACTGCATCGGCAGGAAGCGGCTTGCCCGACCGAATGGCGGCGAGCACCGTCCGGTCGAAGCGCTTGTCGCGTCGCTCCCGATCGAGGTAGGCCCGAAGCTGCGTGGGGTCGCCGGAAAGGAGCTCCTGACGGGCGCGCGCGACATAGCGTTCCTGGGCCGCCGTCACGCCCACGATCCCGCCCTCTCGCCGCCCGGTAGCGCGATTGACGCGCCCCACGACCTCAAGGGCAGTCGCGCGTGGGTTCTGCCCGCGTTCCAGTCCCTCCGAGAGCGCCAAGCGGATCGCAACGCGCTGATCCTCGACGATCCGCGTCACCAGCTCCGAAGAGTGGTCGCGAAGCCAAGCCTCGGCAGCCGGGTTGCGAACCGAGAAGCGGAAGACGACGCGGTGCCCTTGCGGGTCGGTGACCTTCGGCATGTTCCCGACCGTGGCCAGGCCGCCGCCGTTGTAGGCATCGGATAGAGCCAGCTCGAGCCTTGCGAAGGCGGCCGCGTCCAGTTGCAGCGCCGCAAGCGCGCCGTCGATGTCGCCCTTCTCCAAGCGCTCGACAACGGTGCGGAGAACGATAGCGTTCACGATGTCAGCGATTGCGTCGAGGAACGCCTTCTTGACGCCCGCCTCGTGCGTGTCGAGCAGCGCCTCTATGATCTCCCGATCAGTGCGTCGAGCCACGGCTCACCCTGCCATGAAGGCGATATAGGCGACCGGCGTTCCGGCGGCCGGGATCGGGCGGATGTCCTTCATGGTGTGCACCGTCCCGTCGATCACCAGCCGATCAGAAAGCTCAGGTTCGATGGCTGGCGCAGCGAAGATCACCTGGTTGTCCGTGGAGAGGATCAGGGCACCGTCGACATACTTCTCGGCCACCCGGGCGACCGTGGCATCGAGCACGTAGGTCGTTTCCGTCGGCGCGCCCGGGAGCCAGGGTGTTGCAGGATCAGGCACGCCCGGCACGACCCGGACCAGCGTCACGGCACCCTGCTTGAACTCGGCCAGGAGGCCAGAGGCGACGTCCTGCATCTCGTCGTAGAAGCCCACGCTCAGACCCTCAGCAGATCGACAGAGGCGCCGCTGGGGCGCGACAGCAGTCCAGCAAGGAGATCATCCACGATGGTGAGCGTTGGCCGCTGTGATGCCACGCTGCCGCCACCCGCATAGGTGACATCGACAGCGCCTTCCACGCGGGCTCGAACTTTCACCTGCCCAGGCGTCACGGACGGCGACAGCGAGCCCGGCGCTACCAACTCAGCGAGCGCCATTTCGAAAGCGGCGTTCAGGATCTCGGCCGGAATCTCGTCAGCGGCGACTGCCTCGCCGGCTGCGTCAGTAGCATCGAGGCGCGGCCAGCCGAGCGCTTGCTCCCTGCCCCCAGCCTTCCGGCCCGAGTAACGGCTGCTATAGCGGCCGTCGAGTACGGCACTGGCACGGACAAGGGCCGCGGTGCGTTGCTCATCAGTGACGCCCGTCGCCGACCAGGCGGCATTAAGCCGGGCCGTGTGATAGGCGAGCGCGGCCGAGAGGTCGCCGTAGTGGTTCATGGCTAGGCGTCACCAACCCCGGCCAGCGCCGCATACTGCTCGAGCAGCTTGGCACGGCCGGCCTTGTGATGGGGTGCCTTGCCGGTCGCTGCTTCGATCGCCGCTCGCAGTTCGTCGTCGGTCAGATCAATGTCGCCACTGTCCGGGGGAGCAACTTCGTGGCCGGCCGGCGCGAACACTGCATCAACAATCGTATAGCCCTGCCCACGAAGTTCGGCCTTCCGCTCGGGCGACACCGGATGCGGCTCGTAGATGATCTTCGGCTCTTTCGACATGGTTCTCTCCGGGAGGATGGGAAGGGGCGGCGAGGTTTCCCCCGCCCCTCTTGATCAGGCCTGGCCGATGGCGAGAACGCCGGCGGTGTGCTTGATGCTGGACGCGATCTTGTCCCAGTTGGAACCCGTGCCGAGTTCGACATCGGTCGGCGACTTGCTGCCGTTGCCCTCATCCCAGGTGTACCCCTTGAGCCCCAGACCGAACGTGTAGTCGATCTGGAGGGTCGTCTCGATCCGGGTCTGACCGTTGCTGGTCTCGATGTTCGAGATGATGTCGCGGCTGTCGGAGACGGTCGCGGCGTTCGGGACGAGCGAGAGTACCCGGCGCTTGGCCGGCGTCACCGGGTCGGCCACCGCCGCGCTGTAGAGGGCCGGCGCATCGGTCACCACCACTGTCCGACTGAGGATGTCCACGACACGGACGTTGCCCGACTGGAACAGGTTTTCCGTGTTCGCCAAATTGGCGCCGACGAAAGCATGGTAGCTGACGCCGTCCATGACCTGAGCCGCCAGATTGGGCGAATGATCGCCGAACAGCGCATGACTGTCGTTGACCGTCGCATAGTCGATCTTCTTCGTGGCCGACACATCGACGGTGGTGGCCGCGCCCTGGTTGGAGATGGCGGCGACGAGCGCTGCGATGGCCGTGTTGAGCTGATCGCGGAGCAGCGCCTCGGCGAAGTTGCGGGACGCGACCTCGATGCCCTCAGCCGTCGGCTTGTTCAGCCAGGTCATCTGCGACGGCTCGAACCGAACAGGGCCGAAGCCGCCGGCTACCTTGACGGTCGAATGCTTGAGCTGGGTCAGGGCGGTCGGCGGGGCCGCCGCCTGCGCGGCGTAGCGATCGACGCGACGCTGCGCCGAATGAATGGCCGCATAGAACGACTCCTGGAGGAAGTCGCCTTCGAAACCCTCGGTCGTCAGGCGGATAGCGCCGCCGGAGGCCGCGTTGAACTTGTAGACCATCTGCGCCAGCGTCTCGATCGTGGCCGGCATGAAGTACTTGTTGAAGACCTGCATCTGAGACAGGGACATGGCTAACCTCGTGATGTGGGGATTGTGAGAATTGGGGTGCCACTAACGGCGGTCTTGGCGCCTCGCGCCGTGCTGCACCCCATCGAGGGCAGCCATGCCGGAACTAGCCCTGAGACAGTTCCGGGAACCGGGAAGAAATAGCCTTCTGTCGATCCTCTTTCGAGCCGCCGAAATCACCCGGCGGGAGCTTCGTCCCGCGGCCGCCGCGGTTGTTGCCCTGCGCATCCGGCCCGGTCGGCTTGCCGAGGAATGCCTTGCCCTTGGACTGCGACCAGTCCTTCACGAAGGATTTCACGTCGATCTCGCCGAGGTCGGTCTCGACGATGGCCTTGCGGTTGCCGTCATCGGCCCGCTGAACCTTCACCGACGGCTTGAGGTAGGCCAAGGCGCCGTCGAGCAGTTCGGGGTCGACGCCGACTTCCAGGAGGGAATCCTTGAGCCCGGCCTCGACAAGCGATCGGTCGATGTAGCCGTCACGCTCGGCGATTGCGGCGTCACGCTCGGCAAGATCGGATTCGTGCTTTTTGGTCAGGTTGGCGATACGCTGCTCGTAGAGGGCCTTCTGCGACTGGATGTGCTCGTCGGCGATCTTCTTCTTGTTCGGATCGTCGGGATCGCCGGCCGCTGCCTTGAGAGCTAGGTACTCCTCCGCGTCGAAGCCGTCGGGGATCTCGGCGAGCTTGGCCTCCAGTTCAGCCACCTTCGACTTGAACTCGTCGCGCTTGGCGACGTTGGCGCGATTTGCCGTAATGACACCGCGAACCTTGGGGTGATCGTCGATGCCCTCGACGTCGAGGATGAACTTGTCGCCCTCCTCCTTGTAGAAATCCTTTTGGCCGTCCGGGATCTCATCCACGGACGCGTAGACGCTCTTGAGGCCCATCGGGCTGCTCCTATGTGGGTGGTTGCCCGGCTCGCGGGCTGGTGTCCGCCTATTCAGCGGCGCGCGGCACCAATGCCGCGATGTCGTCGGCGCGAGGTTCGCGCTCGATCTCGTCTTGGTCGATCAAGGCCAGTTCGTCTTCGGCCGTCCGATCAACGGGGATCAGTTCTCCCCGCTGGAACCGATCGAACATCGTACGCCAGGAGTAGGCGCCAGCCTGCCAGCCTGCGACGAGCGCTGTAATGTCCTGCGCCGAGATGATGTGGTCGAAGAAGTCGGTCACCGGCGTGACCTTCACCTCTTCCGGGTTCGCGCCCATCCAGACGGCGAGGTTCTTCAGCGCCTTTTCCAAGCCGGCCGCGCTGTTGAGCGCTATCGTCTTGAGCGTCGACGCCTGGTTACCCAAGCGGAGGCGGATGGCCTCGCCGCTCTCGGCGGTGCGCTGGGTGTCCGAAAGGATTTGCGCACCGAAGACGACAGCCCGGCTCAGCGCATCCTGGATGGCTTTGGACTGGGCATCGAGGCCCGGGCCCGAGAACTCGAGATACTTGGCGTCGCCGCCAACGGGCAGCAGCCAGAGCTTGGAGCTGCCCAGCGTCGTCGGCGCCTTCCCGCTGTTGGCCGCCTCGACCGGATCGTCAAACCCGATGGCGACCGGCGTCGGCTCCGACGTCATGTGCAGCGCGAAGGTGTAGTCAGCATCGAGCCGGTAGACCCTCACTGCGAGCTTAGCGAGCCCGTACAGGGGCACATCGTCCGGCGCGGCCGTCAGGTCATTGGCGCCGATGAACACGAACGGCAGGGTGTCGAGCGCCCTGCGCTTGCGATCCTGCGCGACGACCTCTTCCGCTGCGATCCAGCCCGACGAGGTCTTCGTCCAGCGGCGAGCGGTATAGGCGCCGTCCTGCAGGAAGCACTCGAGATAGGCCTCGACCGTCTCCCATGCCCCGGTCTCACGATTTCGGACCAGGCCGGTCTCGTCGAGAACGAGGAAGTCCGTCTCGTCGTTGGTCGCGTCCCAGTTGATAATCGATTCCGCGACATAACCGGCGAGATAGGGCGCGCCCGCATCGGAGACACCCGGCAGTACGCCATAGCGGCCGACGGTAATGAGTTCGATTGCGATGCGCCGGTGCAGCCCCTCGAGCGTCAGTCCGTCGCGAGTGGCCTTCTCACGGAGAGGCTCCAGCACGGCCGGCAGCTCGATCGTGGCCGGCTGGTCCAGCATCACCCCGACAGCCCCCCGCACCGTCGGCGCAACGAGCTCCGGGAACTCAGCGCGCAGCTTGTAGGCGTCGTAGGCGGCGTTCCGAAGGACGGGGTCTGCGATAGCCCTCGTGCCCGACTTCTCCGGCAGATAGACCTCGCCGCGCGCCTTCACGGCGTCCTCGCCGTCGGCGGCATCGCGCATGAACCGCCACGATGGCGCGAACGCCTCATAGAGCGGATGCTTGGTGGTCGGGTCGAATGCCATCAATAGAACCCTGTCTCGACCACCGCGGCGGTGCTGGATCTTGCTGTTACGAGGCGGCCGAAAGCGCCCGAGGAGGCGTCGACCTGGTCTTTGGCGCTGCCGCTTGGAAACAAGCAGAGCTCGTCGAGGTAGGCCTCATTCCAATCGCCCTCGACCAGGAAGACGTTGCCCGCTTCACACTGAGCCGAGAACGGTTCGGCTCTGGTGACCTTGTCGCCGCTCTCCGGTTCAGCGTGAACGGTCCATCCGGCGAGCATCAGCACCATGTCCTTGGCCTGCACCTTGCCCGCTTGACCGGGGTCCTGAGGAAGGCTGATCGAGACGCCCTTTCCGTCCGCTTCAGCTGTGGCTTTGATTGTGCGGCGAACGTCGGCGCCATCCTCGAGCACCCGGACCACGTGGCCGACAACGAATGAGCCGTCTGGCGCGCGGCCGAGCTTCACGCCGGCCGTTGCCGCCTGCCCCTTGACCTTCCGCTTGGCGGAGGTCGCGGCCAGATCCCAATGCCGAACCCACTTCGTGCCCTGAGGCGCCTGGCGGATCATCTTTCCAGCGAACCAGGACCGCTTGAACAGTCCACCCTCGCGCGGCATCGGCCGCTGCTGGAACTGGCCAGCGACGGCATAGGAGCCCATCGGCACCTTGTCGCGCTCGACCACCTCGCGGGGGAAGCGCTCGGGGAACAGAAGCTCGCCTTCATAGGTGCGCGGATCCACGAACCCGATCGACGTCCTGCACCGGCGCTCCGGCTCGAACTCCATCGGCAGCATCAGATGCTCGTAGCCGAGGCCGAGCTTGGCGATCTGCCCGGAGACGTCGTCCTCGTGCAATCGCTGCATGATGACGATGATCGCCGAGGTCTTCGGGTCGTTCAGGCGTGTCGGAACCGATTCCCGGAAGATCCGGGTGGTGTTCAGCCGCTCGGCCTCGCTCTCCGCCGTTTCCGTTGAATGGGGATCGTCGATGATGACCCGATCGCCGCGGCCGCCGGTCAGCGAAGCGAACGGCACGCCCTCGCGAAACCCGGTCTTGGTATTGGCGAAGGACGCCTCACCCGCCCTGACGAGCTCGACCTCGGGCCACAGAGAGCGATACCACTCGGACTGCACCAGGTCGCGCATCCGGCGGCTGTCGCGCTTGACGTACTTCTCCGTATAGCTGCTGGTCAGGTAGCGGAGCGACGGGCGACCCATCGGGCCCCATTCCCACGCAGGCCACAGAACCGAGGTCAGCAGCGACTTCATGGTGCCGGGCGGCACGTTGATCAGCAGACGGTTGATCCGGCCGTCGGTGACCGCCTGCAGGTGATCGCAGATGGCGTCCAGGTGCCAGCCGTGGACATAGTCCGAGCTGGGCTCCACGACATGCCAGGCCTCGCGAATGAAACCGGCCAGCGTCTGGCACCGGGCCCGGATCGCCTCGGCATCCCGCTTGACCCGATCCCGCTCTCGCTCTGCCTCCCTACGTCTCCGCTCCGCCCGGATCTCCGCCAGCGTCGGCAAGCGGGCCGAGGATGGCCTCGAGGCGGTCGAGATCTGCATCAGATACCTTGGTCAGATCGTAGGAGCCGATGGCGCCGGAGTGCTGCAGCTTGGTCGGTTTGTGAGAGCCATCCATCTTGTTGGCCTCCGCGATAGCAGCGATGGCCGTGCGCGGGTCGCTCTCAAGCTGGGCATCATGGATCGCCTGCAGGCTCTTCATGCGCTCGGCGGCGCTCCACGCGGCCTGCTCAGCCACTCTGCCCTGCAGCTCGGACACCCGCTTTCGGATGTATTCATTTGCTTTCAAGCGCGTGGCGTTGCCGCGATTGGGCGAGTACCCAGCTTGCGCATACGCCTCGTCGGCTGTCTTGCCCTTGGCCAGTGCCTGCGCAAAGCTCTCATGTCGGGGATTGGGGAGAATCGGCATGGACATCCCGCCTGGGGCACGACTGCAGAGCGACATAAATTGGCTGAAGCGATGCCCCTACTGCGGTGTCGCAGCACCACTGATGGTGCGTATGTGGACATCTCAGAATCCGGTACCAAGATCGGATTCGGGCCCACAATCTAGGTGGCAGGCGAACGCCTGTAGTACCTGTGGCTCCGTAATAACGGCGATGGGTGCGCCTGGCGCAGCCGCAAGCAATGCTTCAATTGTCGCGATTTCACCCGAGCCCCGGTCAGCCCACGAGGACATTCCTGAGCCCGCTCGCACGTTCCTCCAACAAGCATACGAAACCCTGCATGCGCCCGACGCTGCGGCCGTCATGGCCGGCAGCGCTGTGGATGCAATGTTGAAGGCTAAGGGGTTCGTCAAGGGATCGCTTTACGATCGGATAGACGAGGCCCTCACAGCAACCGTCTTAACGAAAGGGATGGCGGACTGGGCTCACTCCGTCCGGCTCGGATCCAACCGCCCACGCCATGCTGACGCCGAGCGCCCCCACGTTTCGGCAGCTGAGGCCAAACAATCAGTCGAGTTCGCCGAAGCTCTTGGCAATTTCCTGTTCGTCCTTACCGCCCGTATCGAAAGGGGCATTGCGGCAGCAGCGGCGACTGGTGGCTAATGGTCAGGACGCGAGCCCATTCGCGGCGGTCAGCCGACCTGCCGCAATCTGCGCGCGGCGGCGAGCGCATTCCCGCTTGCCGTTCGCCGCATATCGGGTACCGGACTTGGGCGTCCGGCTGCGTCGGTTCGGCGTGGCCCGAGGCTGAGACGGGAGCCCGCGCTCGATCGCCGGCGGCGTCAGCACTGATGCTCCAGCACCAGCAGCGAACATCGAGGCGAGCGCGGCCATGCCGAGGCCCATGAACGAGCGGCGGAATATCCAGTTCTCCGGAGGTGATTGAAGGGCGATGCCGGGCTACCCTCCCGGCTTGGCCGACGGTGCTGGTTGCGTATCCAGCACTTCCAAAGGCGGGGCGCGTCGGCTTCCCCTGACATTGGTTCCGGCGGGCGGATTCGAACCGCCGTCCTCCAGGGTGTGAACCTGGCGAGCTACCGGGCTGCTCCACGCCGACTGAAAATGGGTGGCCGAGAGGATTCACTGGCCGGCGCCCCAAGCGGGGGCTTGAACTGTCACGTCGCAGGCTGCTCATACCGAGCGAGGATCTTGCGGCGCCGCTCTGCTTGCTGCTCGGCCCAGCTCATATCCCGAGCCTCTGGAACATCGACCGGCCTGGCGTCATCATCCATGAAGCAGCGCGGCGACGCAGAAATCGACAGGCTATCGATTTGCCCCCCTCCTATGCCCTCATGTTGTGCCACCCGTCCATAGTCGGGGTAACGCAAGTTTATTGAGGCCTTACAGAGACTTAGCGCAACCCGCTCGTGGATAAGGTCGGTCAGGCGGTAGGCCGACCTGCGAGCAACGCGGTTTTTGCGGCACCAGCCGGCGAATGAGCGCTTCCCCGCCTCGCAGGATGCCCGAGCCCAGATGATCTGGCGAGCCTTGTCCTCGTCGACGAGTGCGTTGATCCATGCCCGTGCCTCGTCGGCCCGAGAGATCGCCGCGGCGTCCGGGATGTAGCGTACCTGCACCTGACCGTAGCCGTAGGCGTCCTTGTGCTCCCTGGCGTAGACCGGCCACAGGCCGCGGGGCTGGCTCGGGCCCACACGCTCGACCTGCAGGTGCAGCATGGTGTCGGCTGCTTCGACGAGGCGTTCTCGGACGAGCAATGCGGTCCAGGTCATAGGAGGCTCCCTTGCTGCTCTGGGGTCAGGGCATCGCGGAGAGCCATGACGAGGAGGGTGTAGATCCGGCTCCGCTTGGAGAACCGGCGGCCGGTCAGGGCTTGGCGGCGGATCTCCGCGAGCTCGATGGTGTCGAAGGCGCCCATGAAGTCGCCGGCGCGTGCGTCCGCCCATTCGGGGAAGTCGAGGACGATGTCGGATACCGCGAGGATCGTCTCGGACCAAAGCTCGGCCGTATTGTTTCGGGACCAGAGGATGGCTTTGAGCACGAAGAGGAGATGGCCGTCGCCGTGCTTCGCGACGATGCGGCGCATCACCTGGCGAGCATGGGTCTGCCGAGGCCGCCGCCGCTTTCTGTACGGGACGATCTTGATGCCGAGCTGATCGCAGAGACGATCGATCTTCGACAAGTCAGCGCGCCCCCAGCTTCTCGATCTTGTGGGCGATGTCGATGGCGGCCTTGAGCTTGGCGGCGGCCGCCCTGTCGACCACGCCGGCACGGTTTCGGCTGTCGGCATAGTCCCGCGCGATCCGGGCGCAGTCGGCGATCGCCTGCTTCCTGGCGGCATCCATGGCGGCGTGGATCGTCTCGGGGCTGGTCACGACCTTCACAGCATCGTCCCCTGATCACGCCAGTCCTCGACCAGCGAGGAGAAGCGGGTGAATCGGGCCTCGCGCTTGATCACCTTCCGGATGCCGCCCTCGGCGAAGCGGGCCTTGAGGCCGACAAGCTCGGCCTTGCCGGCTACGAACTCTCGCCGGGCCTCGACGTCTGACTTCCGCTTGTCTGTGCGCGCCGTCGACAGCATGTGGTCGATCCACTGCTCCTCGACGTAGAGCGCGATCAGGCCGTCCAGGTTTTCCAGCGTGCCGGCGCCACCATAGGCATCGCCGCGGACCGGCCGGGGGTTCTCCCTGCCCTGCCCGTCGCTGTTACGCTGCATCAGCAGGATGCCGGCGTTGTCGGTCTCCTGCATGAGGGCCTTGAGGTCGCCATAGACCTGGTTGACGCCCTCGGCCAGCATCGCGCGCCGGTCGGTGAAGCTGATGCGCTTCGCGTGATCGATGATCACCAGCCCCTTTCCGAACTTCCGATTGAAGGCGCGGACCCACATGGAGATCTCGGCCGTCGTCGGCCGGCCCATCTTGCGGACCTCGAACGGCTTGTCGCGCATCTGGTTGAGCAGGTTGATCACGGATTCGAGCTCGGCATCGCTGGCCCTGCCCTTGCGGAGATCGTTGGACTGGACCGACGCACGCTGCGAGGCGATCTGCTTGTAGACCTCGGTCGGCTTCTGATCCCCGGAGAGGAACAGGACGGGATAGCCTGCCTCCATCGCGTGATAGGCCTGTTGCAGCGCGAAGCTGGTCTTGCCGCCGCCTGAGTCCGCGAGCAGACCGACCAGCCAACCGAACTCGAGGTCGTCGCCGAGCACCTGCTGCGCCTCGCCGATGAACCACGGCACTGCTTCGCTCTTCTGACGCTGATGCGCGAGGCTGATCTCCGCGATCGCGCCGCCGGCAGCATCGCCATCGTCGGCCGCCCTGCCCTTGCCGATCGCCTCGGAAAACAGCTTCTCGCACTCGGCGACCACATCCTCGGTCTTTGCACCGGGCTGGGTCAGAGAGGCCCATTCGTGGATGCGCTCGGCCGCCAGGACCAGCTCACGCCGGACCGCGGCGTCCTTCACGGCCGTTGCCAGGTCGACAATGGCGTACGGCATCGCGAATTCGGCAAAGAGCCGGACGACATAGCGCATGCCCGACAGCTCGCCGACCCGCAGGTCATCCGGCACCGCACCCTTGAGCGTCACCGGGTTGGCAACCGAGCCAGCGCCGATCATGTCGGCCATGGTCTGGTAGAGGTGCCGGTGCACAGGTTCGAAGAAGTCGTCGGCCGTGAGGATCGACGACACCCGATCGAAGCAGTCGTTGTTCGATAGGATCGAGCCGAGGACGTGCTGCTCAGCCTCGAGGTTCTGCGGAAGGCTCACGCCGCGACCCTCCGGCTGGCCAGCATCTTCCGGACGTCCATCGAGTTGCCCTCGACGGCCGTGTAGACGGCGATGCCGACGGAATCGGACTGGTCGCTGTTCTTGACCACGAAGTTGTAGCGGAGTCCAAGATCGGCGGCCCACTTCCGCACCTCGCGCTTGGCCCAGCCATTCTTCTCCTTCTCCGGCGTGCCCCGCGGCGCGTAAGCCCGACCGATACAGAGCATCCGCCATTTGGCGACGTTCACCAGCATTGCGCGGATCTTGAAACGGTGGAGCATGACCAAGGCGCCGCCGGACATCGCCGGCAGGACGAGCATGGTGTGAGGGTTTGAGGCGAGCTCCTCGACGGTGCGACTGGCAAACAGGTCATCGTTCACCACCCGCTTGCGCTTCGGCAGGGCGCGCAGCGGCTCCTCCACGCCGGCGAGATCAATCCGGATCCCGCGCTCGCGAAACCCCATCAGCAGTGAATAGAGGTGATCGGATAGCGCGCGGACGTTGTCGTCGTAATCCTCCCCGCGGCAGGGGAAGGAGCCGCAGGTGATCCGCGGCGGCCGCCCCTCGCCCATCTCTTCGATGAGCGTCCAGCCAGTGTTGGCGGAGGAGAGATCGAGGCCGAGGAAGTTCATTGCGTCACCGCGGCGGCAGGCTGGGACTCCTCGCCAAACGGGGCTTCATCTTCGATATCGATCTGGTTTCCATCGACATCCTCCGCCTCGATGACCTCCGTCTCGCTTTCCTCCTCCGCCTGCATGGCGAGGACGAGCCGGCGCTCTTCCGAACCCTGGTGGTGCCCCCGGATCCACTGCTGGCCGGCTGGGGTCGAAAGGTCGTGCGGATTGTCCGGCGCTTCACCGAGACGACCGGCGCGCAGGCCATCTTCGAACGCCTTCTCGTCGATCGGGGCCAAGGTGATCGCGGTCTCGAACAGATCGAGCTGGGATTTCTGGATGCCGACGCCGAGGATGTTGAGGTAGCGGAGCAGCTCCTGCATCTCGGCCGTGAATTCCTCGCCCTTGCCCGACTTGAGGATCTTCAGCGCGCGCTTGGCGGCGGCGAGGTTGATCCCCTTTCCTTCGGCCCTGGAGTGCGCCGCGCGCTCTGACCCCTTCGCTGAGGCCGCTTCCTCCTGCGCGCGCCGGATCTGGGAAAGCTGGACTGCGACGATCGCCTCGGGCGGAACCTGGTTGTGCTCTTTCGGGGTCGAGACGGCAGACATCGGGGTCGTCCTTTCGTGGATTGATGTGAGGCGGGTTGCGATGCGACGGCGGTCGCGGAGGTAGGCTTCGGCGCGGTTGAGCATCAGGCGGCCTCCGTGAAGAGGTCGAGTTGGCCGGTCGCTGGCCGGGGTTCGGGCGTCGGAGAAGTGACGTGGAGAGCTGGAGCAGAGGCGCGGTCAGAGGACACGAGTGCCGTGTCGAACTCGACGCAGACGATCTCGCAAAGAGGAGAAACGCCACGCCACTCGTTGAGGTAGAGGGACGTATCGACCCCGCATCCGGCCTCGAAATGCAGCCCGGTCAACGTCTGGAAATCGACAGCGCGACCACTAGCTTGGCGTTCGTAGGTCTGCGAACCGGAGTAGCGGAAGCCAGCGGACATCTGCGGCAGGATGAAAGCTCCATATCCAGCAAGGCCGGATCCGATATCGACCACATGGAACTCGAAATCCTTGCCGGCATATCGCGGGGCGTTGCCCGAACGCTTCACGGCGCCAAACGGCGGATTGCTGATCGCGCAGTCAAACTCTCCGAGGCCCAGACCGGGCACATCGAAGACGCTCGCGCAAATCCAGCGCGCTTCTGGCAGCACCTTCCGACCAACCTCGACATAGTCGGGGTTGATTTCCACACAGGTCAGGTCCAATGGCCCGTCCCAACGGCGTCGGTTCAGTAGCGCCCAAGAGAGCATCCCAACGCCGGCGCAGAGATCGAGGATACGACCTGCTGGAACCTCAATGGCGAAGTCGAAAGCCAACGCCATCGGTGTGAAGAAAGCCCCGGCGGACGAGTTCACGTGGGAGGCATCCTCGCGCCAGTTGAGGAGGACAAATTCCTTCTCATCTTCGGACAGCGAGGGCTGCTCGAGCATCTCACAGGCGGCCTTGTGAGCCTTGGTCTGCGCCTTGGTCAGCTTGCTCATGCTGACTCGCCATCTCGCCGCAGGAACCGGATCTCGGGGCGTCCGAGGTAGCCGCGCTGCCAGACGAACCATGCGAAATCGGTGGTGCCGTTGCCGGGCCGAATGCCGGCCTCGATCACAGGGCCGGGTGGCATGGACGGCCGCGGGCTCAGGAGATGAACGCGGGCGAGCGGCGTCTTCTCGAGCCAGGCGCCGCGGCCGGCGGCGTTCATCCACTTCGTCGGCAGGAGCAGCGCGACCTTCCCGATAGCCAAGTCCAGCGCACGGGCAGCGAACGCGTCGGCGATACCGAACGGCGGATTGCTGACGATGTTGTCGCTCCGGGAGTTATTGCCCCGGAAGTCTGCGAGATATCTCGGGTCGGCGCCGCCGGCGCGGGCGACGATGTCATTGCCCTTGGCCAGATACCCGGCCTCGATGGCCGAACGGACAATGCGGCCGCATCCGCAGGCCGGATCGTAGATCGCGCCCTCGAAGTGCTCGACCTCGAAGAGGCGGCGCGAGCACCATTCCGGCTCCACGTACCAGTCCTCGGGATGGCGGGTCCAGATATGGGCGTCCTTCTGGATGGGCTCGCTCACAGCAGCGCCCCCGACAGCACAGACCGCTTCGGGCCGGGGCGTGCGCCGTTCGGCTTGGGCTCTCGGATCCGCACGACGGTGGCTCGCATCGTCAGCCGTTCACCGCAGGCGGCGCAGAACCGGAAGCGGGATGCGAAATCCACCGGGTTGGCGCAGACCAAGCGCTCGGGCGCCGGCTTAGTGTCCTGACCCGGCAGGATGTACTGGCACTCGAACTGCCCGGCATCGAGGAAGGGCTTCGGCGCCCCGCCCGTCGGCACATACTCGACGGCGAGCTCGGCCGGAGGCAGGAACGGCACCTCCTCGGTCACAATCGGAGGCGCGACGATCTTCGGCTTGGCCTTGACCCGCACCGTACAGATCTTGATCCCCTCGACACGGGCCTTCTCTCGAATGGCCTTCACCGACCAACGAACGAGCTCCGCGGCGATCGACTTGTCGTCATGACCCGACTTCGCCAAGGTCCGAAGATTAGCCACATCGGATCGCGACCATTCGGGGTTCAGTTTGCGGGCGGTCTTCGGGTGAATCCCTTCGCGCATCATCTTTCCGATGATCGAATTGCGGGAAAGCCGCCGCCCGAATTCGAGGTTCATCACAGCGGCGATTTCAGAGGCGCTGTTCCGGCTCCCGGCGAGTTCCCCGAGCCGGCTGACCATCTCATTGGTCCACGAGGTCATGCTGCGCTCCTCTGCGGGACGACGGCGATCGACCGAGCTCGGGCGGGGTGGAAAGTGATAAGGCCGCGCTCGCGCAGAGCGACCACCACGCGGTGGACCCCGCTTTTGGATGCGAGGCCTAGGGCAGAGCGGATCTCGTCAAAGGAAGGCGACAGGCCGTGTTGAGCGATCAAGGTTTCGATCACCCGCAGCGTTCTGGCTTGAACACGCGTCAGGCCTGCAGGCGACGGCGGGTCGGAGAACTCATGCTGGCAGCAGGGGCAGCGGTGCATCATCGCTTCGCTCCATCAATGGCGTGGTCGAGTGCTGTTCCGAGGGAGGCCATCTGCGTCATCGCCTCGAGCACCTTGGCTCGCAGTGCCTTGGCCTCGGAGACATCGATCCGGCCGTCGGCCAGCGCGTCGGAGAGCGCGACCTCGACCTGCGATCCGCCGGTGAGCACGCTCGAGAGATGGCCGAACCAGTGCGTCGTGTTTTGCGCGACGGGCATGGGGACGAGGAGATGCCCCGAGAGCTCCGCGAGCAGCTTGGTCACGATCGGTTCACCGGCGTCCTTCTCCAGGTCGGCGATGACGTCGATCGGTGCGAAGACCTCTTCCTGCCGGGCACCGTAGCGCGAGAGCAGCGATTCCGTGCCGCGGGTGATGCCCTGGCAGCGGCGTGGTCCGCCGGCGGCACCGATCAGATCACGGGCTGCCCCCTTCAGGCGCTCATAGGTCTCGTTCGAGAAGATGCGAGCAATGGTCATGAAAGTCTGGCCCGGTTCTTTTCATGGACGCTCGGCCTTGCCGGGCGCAGGCTCCGTGCAATGACGGATCAGGAGGCTGGGATGACCGACGCTGAAATCGACGCGCGGATCGACGTGCTGGACCGAGCGATTGCGGAACTGCTGGCGCGCCTGCCGCCGATCGAGCACGAGACCGTCTTCGACCGGCTGCGCTGCGAGTTCGACGGGGCGCACCATGCCGAGGCTGTCGAGCGCCTGATCGAGGATGCATCCGAGACATCCGAAAATCCGATCGATGTCGCGATCCGGCAGTTGCGCCGGCGGCATTCGGCCTGCGCTCGCTTCAGAGGGTGAGCGGGCGTCACGCTGCGACCTCGGCAGGAGCTGGGGCGGCTAGAGCCTCCTCGATGCGCATCAGCGTCCGGAGGTTGATGGAGCCGCCGGATCGAAGCCGGGCCACTAGCTTCCCATCGTTGACTGCCAATCTCCCGAACGTGCTCTCAGCAATCTTGTGCTGAGTGCAGTGGGTCTCGATCCGGGTCAGGATTTCGGAGGTGCTGGTCATATGCAAAACGTTAATGGGCAATCGCCCATTAGTCAATGGGCAAAAACCCACGTGACCGTACCCATCGCGATGGGCATGATCCCATCCATGACCGACGCATGGAAAGACCGCCTGCTGGGCCTCCTTGAGGCCCGCAACACAAACATGAAGGCCGCATCCCTAGGAGCAGGCTTGGGAGAGACCTTTGTGCGCGATATCCTCAAGAGAGGCCGCACGCCTTCGGCGGAGCATTTGGAACGGCTCGCCCGCTTCTTGGGCAGCTCGGTCTCAGAATTGATGCTGGACCCTTCCTCCGAGCAAAAGCGCGTCCCGCTCGGGCAAGAATTCGAGCCCGACCCGGAATTCGATGACGGCACTCGCCATTCGATCGATTCTGATGACCTATCTAAGTTGGGCGTCTCGACGATCCGTCCGTTCACTGGCGATATTCCAGGTTCAAGCCCCGACATTGACACATCGGCGGGCGCAGGGCCTGGCGGCCTCCCTGCGCCGTCGGTGTTGCCGACCGGCGAGGTTGTCTATTCCGCCGATGCCGTGCGCGGTGAGATCCTCATGCCGGACTACCTTCTGTCGGAGTTCACACGGGCCAAAGCACCGCGCGTTCACTGGATCAAGGTCCGCGGCGATTCCATGGAGCCTACCCTGCTGCCAGGCGAGCGAGTCATGGTCGACACCACTGACCAGCAGTTCGGACAAGGTGGCGTCTTTGTCATCCGCGATCCGGACGGAGAGATCTTGGTGAAGCGGCTACGGAAGCTGAAGGATGGCGAGATCGAGCTGGTTTCGGACAACCCAAAGCAGCCGCCGATGGTTCACAGGGCTGACGAAATCGGGATTCTGGGTCGCGTGGTCGGCCGTCTAGCAAGGCTGTAGCTGGGATGCGCTACCTGCCTCACGTAGAGAAGGCTATCGCCCGCCTCGGCTATGTGAAGCCTGAATATGCACTCCCTTGCGATCCTTCTCGAGGAATACGAAGGGGCACACCCTCAGCAAGTAGCACGGCATTTCCGGCAGCACGGCACCCCGCTTTCCTCCGAAGAAAAGAGAGCACTGGGCTTCCGTGCGAATGCCGACCTCACGGCGGAAGCCGCCGATGCCTTGACGCTAAGAGGCCCACTGAAGCCTCAGAAGGGCCTAGACGCGACCTTGCTGGACGCGACTTTTTCCTACTACCGACAGCGCGGCGTCACGGCGGCACTGGCTGCGGGCTATGACCGTTTCAAGATCGATGGCCCATTCGATTGTGATGGATGTCGACGCCTCAACAAGACTATCGTCACGAGCGAGTATCTCGCTGAGCTGCCGCCACCAGACTGCTCCCAAGAGGCGTGCGGAATCGGGATGCATTTGTCGATCGACTACATCGGGGAGCTGCTCGACGATTTGGGGGAGAACGGCAGCGCCGAGCTTGTCGAAGCGTTCCGAACCAGAGGGCAGCCCAAACTGCTCGCTGCCATCAAGGGCTGTCGCTCTCTTGGTGAACCCGGTCGCTACCATTTTGACTTCGAGTTCCACTGCAGCGGCTGCGGCGGCTACCTGATCAAGATGCCCGACAACGACAAGGATCAGGTGCTCTGCACTGCCTGCGGGGCGCCGTTCGGCACTGCGCCTGAGATCAGAGAGCAGTGCACATCCATAGCCAAGAAGTACATGGCCGAAAACGGCCTATGAATGACGAACCATCCGGGGGGATGAAAGACATGAGGTCAGTTTTGATCGCGGCATCTGCCGCAATAGTCCTCGCATCCTGCGCGAAGGCACCAGAGAGCATTAGCGCATCCTACATCAGCGACGTCGGCTATCAGCAGTACACCTGCGACCAGCTCGGCAGTGAGATGAGCCGACTGAGTTCGGCACTGGCGCTCGCCTCTGCTCAACAGGAGAAGGCGAGGACCAATGACGTCGTCGGCGTCATCCTGATCGGTCTGCCGGTGTCGTCCATGAGCGGCGACAACATCGCCCCGGAGATCGCGAGGCTAAAGGGCGAGCAGGAAGCTGTTCGCCGGGCCGCCATGATCAAGCGCTGCCCATCAAGCGGCGCGTTGCCCGCTCAGGGCCAGACCACGATGACGCCCGCCAAGAGCTGACGCGACGGCGGGCGAGAACAGGAGACGATCCATGACTTCGCCCGCCACAATCCACGTTGTGGTTGCCTTCAAGCACCTCGACGATGACGAGGACACGATCGCCGCCGAGCCGCCACAGCGGACGCCGACGGCGACGCAGGCGACGCAGCGGGCGAAGATGCTTGCAACTAGCCACGCCGGCGCCATTGCTTGGTCCCGGACGCTCGATCCCGATACGGGGGACTATGGCGAACCGGTGATCTTGGTGCGGCTGGGGACCATCCCGGATTGGTTCGACGAGACGGGCGACGCCGGCGGCTAGCCAGCCAAGCTCGAAATGAAGATCCAGCGGCTCCGTGAAACTTCGGACCGGTTTGACGATTGAGGCTGATAGCCCGTGGGTCAACCGCGATGGAGGAACCAGACCATGGACGACAACGGCGCCGGAATGGTGAATGCTGCCTTGGTGCGTTCATTGATGCGTGTCCTGGTAGAGGCGCGAATCCTCACCGCCGAGCAGCTGAGCGACGTCCTCAACGGAGCTGACGAGCTACTTGCCGAACACGTCCCAAGCAGTCGCGAGGAAGCCGCCACCCTGGACAAGGCGCGAGCCCTCATGGAGCACCGAAAGGCTGGCTAGCCTGACCCCGCTCGACACCCGCCTGTTCAACATGCAAGCTGGCTGAGGTTTCGGGGGGAACTCAGCATGCGGCGGCTCGCTGCCATTGGGGCGATAGCCCTGCTCTTCTCAGTATCGACGCCCGCTGAGGCGACCGAAGTGCACGTCATCGACGGCGACACGCTGAAGGTGGACGGCAAGACGATCCGCATTTTCGGGATTGACGCGCCCGAGGCCGGCCAGAGCTGCCGAAAGCCCGGCGGCGGCACCTGGCAATGCGGCCAAGCTGCGATCAGCCAGATGGAAAAGGCCGCCGCCGAGGGCGACGTCACCTGCGACGATCGTGGGCTCGACGTCTACGGCCGAACCCTAGCGGTCTGCAAAGTCAGCGGCCTCGACCTCGGCCGCCTGATGGTGAAGGAAGGCCTCGCCTGGGCCTTCCGCCGCTATTCCGAGGACTATGTCGGCGTCGAAGACGAAGCCCGCGCCGCGGCGGCTGGCGTCTGGGAGCAGGAGACCGAAGCCCCCTGGGACTTCCGTCAGAACCGCTGGGATGTCGCCGCTCAGAAGGCCCCGGAAGGCTGCCCGATCAAGGGGAACATCAACCGGAAGGGCGAGCACATTTATCACGCGCCCTGGTCGCCTTGGTACAGCCGGACAAAGGTCAGCGTCGAGAATGGGGAACGCTGGTTCTGCGACGAAGGCGAGGCGATCAAGGCTGGCTGGCGCGCGCCGTACTGGGGGCGATGACAGCGACCCTCACTGTTCTATCGAGCCAATTGCCGTTGATACAACGCATCTCTATTGGAATCATCTGCACACACCCTGAAATGGAGATCGCACCCCGTTGAGCCTTCAAAGTTGCAGGCGCATACTCCGCTTGGGTGAGAATCTGGTTGGCAGGGTCAGGGCAAAATTGTTGACTTTGGAGTCAATTGACTCGCATATAGCGAGGCACCGAGAAGGTGGAACTCTTGTCTTGTTCGAGCCGGCAATAGCACCTCCTCGGAGCTATCGTCGAAGACTCTGGCTTCATCCGGATGTTCATCATTGGACCTCCCAACTTGGCGAAACCAAGAAGGTCCGACGGTTCTTGGCGGATGTCCGGGCTGTCCTAAGAGACTTTGTGGCGGGGGAGGATTTTGATGATGATGAGCAGCTCTGGCTGCTGGGCTCGCCTCGCGAAATCGTCTGGGAAATCCGGATCACATTCAATCCGCATTGGCGCATATTCGGCTGCTTCACGCGGCCAGGCGAATTCATACTGGCACACCATAAGTCGCGAGAATTGCTCGAAATTGAGGGTTTTCCGAAGCATATCAAGCGGTGCGAGACATTAATCGACGCCCTCTTCCCTGGCTGCCAGATGTGCACCAGGGCGAAACGTTCGGACCTGCTGCAGGAGTTCTGAAATGACCAGGCCGCCCATCACCGAGCAACGGGAGATGGAGATTGAAGACGTCAAGGCAGATGCGCGACGCGCCCTGTTTCGGGCGGTTCGCTCAGCGTTCAAGCGCGAGTCTGAGGCAGGCCGCATCAGAGCCAAAGATCTGGCCGCCTCGATCGGGAGTGATCCCAGCTACGTGTCGCGCGTCCTAACCGGCACTGCCGGCGGCATCACCGCCGAAACCGCTGCAGTGTTCTTGGATGCTCTGGGCTATCACCTCCAGATGACGGCCCTGAGAAGAGCAGACATACC
>JAEWAD010000147.1 GCA_023391905.1 Pseudomonadota bacterium
CTGCTGATGGGCGCCTTCATCGGGCTCGTGAACGGCCTCCTGATCGTGCGCGTCGGCGTGCCGGACCTCTTGGCGACGCTCTCGACCATGTTCCTGCTCGCCGGATTGCAGCTGATCCCGACCGGCGGCCGCTCGATCACCGCCGGCATGATGCTGCCGAACGGCACCACGGCGGCCGGCGCCTATGACCCGGCCTTCCTGATCCTCGGTCGCGGGCGGCTGTTCGATACCGTCCCCTACCCCGTCATCGTCATGGCCGTCGTCGCCCTGCTCGCCTGGTTCCTGATGGAGCGGACGCGCTGGGGCCGCGTGTTCTACGCCATCGGCGGCAACGAGACGGCGGCGCATCTCGCCGGCGCGCCGACCAAGGCGTATCGGCTCTGGGCCTATGTCCTCTCCGGGACCCTTGCTTCGCTGGGAGGCCTGATCGTCGCCTCGCGCGTCGGCCGCGGCGACGTCTCGGCCGGCAATTCGCTGCTGCTCGATTCCGTCGCCGCCGCGCTGATCGGCTTCGCCGTGCTCGACAAGCGCCGCCCGCACGTGCTCGGCACGGTGCTCGGCGCGATCTTCGTCGGCGTGCTGCTAAACGGCCTCACCATGCTGAACGCGCCCTACTACACGCAGGACTTCGTCAAGGGCGTCGTCCTCGTCGGCGCGCTGGCGCTGACGTTTGGACTGGGCAAGAAGAAGCGGTAGGCTCGCGCACGACGGTCAATCGGTCGCGACGGCCGTACACTCGAAAAGATTGCATGCATATTGCCTGCAATTTTGAAGCATGCTGAATGATGGCATCCATGGCCGGTCGCGACACGGGGCGTTCCGCAATTGATCATCGTCAGTGCGAGCGACCACCATTTCGTGCCGGGGCTGCTGGTCCTGCTCTATTCGGCCTGGCTCCACAACCGGTCGGCGCGCTTCTATGTCATCGATGCGGGGCTCGGGACCGACGGCACGGAACGCGTGACGTCGCTCTGCGCGCGGCACGGCATCGACTGCCGCATCTTGCGCGCCGACGCCGACGCGCTCGCGCGGCTGCCCAGCGCCGAAAACCTGACGTCGGCGACCTATGCCCGCCTGTTCCTCCCGGACCTGCTGCCCGAGCAGGACAAGGCGATCTACATCGATAGCGACGCCGTCGTGATCGGCGATCTCGGACCGCTCTGGGCATTCAACCTCGGGGACGACTTGCTAGCGGCGGTCGTGGACCCGGGAATGCGGCCGGAAACGCTCGAAAAATTCGGTGTGCCGGCGGGCCAATACGTCAATGCCGGCGTCCTGCTGATGAACCTGGCGCGCTGGCGGAAGGAGCAGATCGGAGCGCGCTGCGTCGACCAGCTGATGCGCCATCCCGACTTCGAGCTCGCCGACCAGACGGCGATCAACATCGTCGCCAAGGGCCGCATCCGGCATCTCGACGCGGCGTTCAACCATTTTGCGGCCAATCGCATGCCCGTCGACGCCCGGGATCTCCGGATCCTGCATTTCACCGGCCCCGACAAACCCTGGGCCAAGGCCGGACTGCCGCTCGGCGGTATCTTCGACGCCTATCGCCGCGCCTCCGGCGCCGGAATTCCAGCGCCGGAGCGGAGCTGGAACGTCCGGTCGCTCCGAAGGACCACGCTCGGCCTGCTGGCGCTCAGGCCGAAATACTGGCGCGTCCTGCTGCGGCAGGCCGAACGCCGCCCCTTCGTCCGCCGGCAGGTCCGCGCCCTCGCGGCCAAGGCCGCCGCGACAGGATTGTCCGGACCGGCCTGAAGGGTCAGATCGCCTTCGCGGCGGCGACGATGTCTTCCGGCGTGCGGAAGCTTTTCGGCTCGAGCAGGAAGGTGCGGGCGATCTGCGCCGCCTTCGTCTCCAGCGGCGCCCGGCGGGCCGGATCGGCGATCGTCTCGAAATCGGCGTTGTGGGCGAAGCCGAGGATGCGGCGGATGGTCTTCACACCGGCATAGCCGACCGCATCGGCGAAGATCTGGTCAAGAAAGGCCTCGCGCCGGGCGACAAGCGCCGCCGCGTCGGCGGGATTGGCGAACATGGTGGCGGGATAGGCGTCGCCCCGCGCGCTCGTCTCCCAGAGCGCCAGGAAGCGCGTCTTGAACGTGTTCCAGAACACCGGCACCTGGTCCAGCACCCAGTCGGCCTGCTCGCGCCGGTCATCGGCCGCCGTGGCATGGCCCGGCTGCGCCAGGTAGTTCATCACCAGATTGGCGAGGAAGGCGCCGACGTCGAAGCCGATCGGCCCGACGAAGGAGAATTCCGGATCCATGACGCGCGTGTCGGTCTCGGTCACCATCACCGAGCCGGTGTGCAGATCGCCATGGATGAGCGCCTGGCCGCTGGTCAGGAAGCGCCAGCCGAAATCGGCGACGGCCGCCTTGAGCGCGGCATCGGCTCTAAAATCGCGGGCGAGCCCGTCCAGCTCCGGGCTGGTCCAGCGGTTGCGCGGGGATTCGCTCAAGGGATCGGAGAACACCACCTCGGCGGTAATGCGGATCAGCGAGGTGTTCTTCGCGAAGCTCGCCGTCCACTCCGCCTTCTCCTCGATCGTCGCGCCGATGTCGGAGGTGGCGAAGGTCGAGCGCGCGGCGAACTCGCCCACATGTTTCGCGACGTTCGGATAGCGGCGCCCCTCGATCAGGCCGCGCCGCAGGATGATGTGCGGCGACAGCTTCTCCATGACAAAGGCGTAGAGCAGCGGGTCGTAGTGGTAGAAGCGCGGCGCCAGCCCTTCGACATGCGGGCCGACCGCCCGGTAGTAGGACTGCTCGAAGAAGGCGCGGTCGAGCGGCAGCGGCCAGCTCTCGCCGGCGGCGCGCACATAGGGCAGCGACTGCTTCACGCAGACCGAGCCCTCCGGCCCGTCGACGAGGAAGACGAGGTTCAGATTGCCGTCACCGACCTCCTCGACCGTCCACACCTCCGGCTTGCCGCCGAGCTTGGCGCGCATGTCCGGCAGGCCGTTCAGGAAATCGCGGACGGTATGATTGTCGAGGGCGTGATAGCCGGCGGGAACAGCGAGGGACATGAAACTCTCTTCAACTCGTGGCGGGATGACCGGCGCGCCGATCGCCGACCTCCGCCGCCGCCCTCACGACGAAAGCGGCCCGAGGGGCCGCTTTCCGGATCTGGCTGCGCAGAGGCGCGATGCTCATGCGTCGTCCGTCCCTCGACTACTGCGTCGCGGGGATCCAGCTGGCGGTCGCCGCGTCGCTCTTGCCGAAGGCCGGCAGCTTCACGTTGAGATCCTCGACCGTCTTGATCCCGTTGTCGCGCAGATCCTTTTGCGTGATCAGGACCGGCTTCACAACGATATTGTGGCCCGGATCCTCGCCGGCGATCAACTTGGCGACGGCGCGCACCGAGACCTCGCCGACGACGGCCGGGTTGGTGGCGACGGTGGCGACCCACGGGCTGCCCTCGGCGGCGATCTCGGTGATGTCGGCGGTCGAGACGTCGGCCGAGTAGATCTTGACCTTGTCGGAGATGCCGAGCTCATCGGTGGCGAGCTTCACGCCGCGGGCGAACTCGTCATAGGGCGCGAAGACGACGCTGATGTCGGGATTGGCCTGGAAGGCGGCCTTGGTCTGGTCGGCGGTCGAGGCGGCGGTGGTGTCGTTCACCGCGCCCCAGCGCGCCTTCTCGACGATGCCGGGATGGGCCTTCTTCGTCTCGTCCCAGACCTCGTTGCGGCGATCGAGCGGCGCGAAGCCGGCGACATAGACATAGCCGGCGTTGAACGCCTCGCCATTGTCGGCGATCGCCTGGGCGAGCGCGGTCTTCGCCAGCTCGTGGTCCGACTGCTCGACCTGGGGAATGGCGGGATTGGCGAGGTCGACGTCGAAGGCGACGACCTTGATGCCGGCGTCGAGCGCCTTCTGCGCGACGTCCTTCAGCGCTTCCGGCTGGCCATGGTCGATGATGATGCCCTGGACACCGAGATTGATCGCCTGTTCGACCTGCTCGCGCTGGGCGGCGGCGTCCTGGCGACCGGGGAAGATCTGCAGGTCGATGCCGAGGGCCTTCGCCTGCTTCTCGGCGCCGGCCTGGTAGGACTGGAAGAAGTCGCCGGCCGAGATGAAGGTGACCAGCGCCACCTTGACGCCGCCCTTGTCGAAGGGCGCGGGCGCTCCGGCGATGCCCTCGCCATAGGCGGGCGCGCCGATGAGGCTGCCGGCGATCAGTCCCGCGCCGGCCAGACCGAGTGCGAAACGCTTCATGCTTGTCTCTCCCCAAAGCCGTCCCGAAGAGGCCGCGACCCGAAATCGCGCTGCAATTCGACGGCGAAGCTGCAATATAATTCTGATAGCGCGGGCATCTACGGCGGCGGAACGAAGGATTTTCTCTTTCTTTCGACCGGATTGGGAAATTTGATCTACCCCCTACGCGTGCGCGCGGTTTAGCTGATGTGACGGCGGCCGGGACAAGCTCCCCGGGCCGCCAAGTTTGATGGAGGCGCGGTTGGCGCAGACGATTTCCCTGAAGAGCGGCGCCGACGCGGCCGACGAAGCGACGGCCAAGGCGGTCGCCGGCGTGATCGCCGCCGGCCGGGCCGCGGCGGAGCGGCACTGGGTGCCGGCGACATCCGGCAATTTCTCCGTCCGCATCGACGCCGATACCATCGCGATCACCCGCTCGGGCGTCGACAAGGGCAACCTCGTCCCCGCCGACATCCTGATCCAGCCGCTCGGCGAACCGCTTCTGCCCGGCTCCTCGGCCGAGGCGGAGCTGCACACCGCGCTCTATCGGCAGCGGCGCGAGCTTGGCGCCATCTTCCACGCCCACAGCCCGGCCGCGACCGTGCTGTCGCGCCTCGCGCTCGCCAAGGGCACGCTGACGCTGACCGGCTGGGAGCTGCAGAAGGCGCTCGCCGGCGTCCGCACGCACGAGGCCATTGTCGAAGTTCCCGTCTTCGCCAATGATCAGGACATTCCCGCTCTCTCGAAGCGGGTCGAGGCGCGCCTGGCGCAGCCGACGACCGCCTCGGGGGCGATCCCCGCGCCCGGCTATCTCTTGGCCGGACACGGTGTCTATGCATGGGGCGCCACCGAAGGCGATGCCGCCCGTCATCTCGAAGCGCTCGAAACGCTGTTCGAATTCGAGCTTTCCTACAGGAGGTTCACGCCGTGACCACGCTGACCATCTACCCGGACAAGGATCCGGCCAACCCCGTCGTCGTCACCTCGGACCCGGCCGAGATCGCCGCCGAACTGAACAAGGTCGGCGTGCTGTTCGAGCGCTGGAAGGCCGGCGCCGAGCTGGCCCCGGATGCCAGCCACGAGGACATCCTCGCCGCCTACAAGGCCGAGGTCGACCGCCTCTCGGCCGCCGAGGGCTACCAGACGATCGACGTGATGAAGATCACGCCGGACA
The DNA here is from genome assembly GCA_023391905.1 of Pseudomonadota bacterium. GTDB lineage: Bacteria > Pseudomonadota > Alphaproteobacteria > Rhizobiales > Kaistiaceae > Kaistia. The sequence continues at coordinate 5,368 of JAEWAD010000147.1, forward strand.
ATCCGAACAAGCAGGCCATCCGCACCAAGTTCCTCGACGAGCACACGCATGACGAGGACGAGGTCCGCTTCTTCGTCGAGGGCTCGGGCGCGTTCTACCTGCATCTCGGCGACAAGGTGTATCGCGTCGTCTGCACCCGCGACGACCTGCTCTCGGTGCCGGCCGGCACGCTGCACTGGTTCGACATGGGCCCCGAGCCCAGCTTCACCTGCATCCGCCTGTTCATCTCGCCGGATGGCTGGGTCGCCAACTTCACCGGCGACAAGATCGCCTCGACCATCCCCGCCTTCGGCGAGGGCGTGGCCGCCTGAGGCAGCCTGCAAAGCACTTCAACGGGCCCTCGCCGCGACGCGGCGGGGGCTTTTTTTCTTTCGGGATGATGCGTCAGGCGAGCTGCCAGGATACCCGCTGGAACCCCGCCTTCGGCGCTACCGTCGCCAGCAGGTTCGGCAGGTCGCGAGAGTAGTCGACGGCGCCGGCCTCGACGCCGCCGAGCACGGCCAGCTCGATCTCGTCATAGGACCGGCCGGCGGCGATCCAGTTGACCAGCGCCACCTGCAACGGACCGAGGCTCGGATTGAAGGCGGCGTTTTCCAGCGCCGCGCCGGTGACGATGCCGCCATCGGCGGCGACAAGGGCCACGGCCGACGGCGCGCGGCCATAGGGCACATAGGCCCGCTTGCCGGCCGCGACGAGCGGATCCTGGATGGCGTGCGGCACGCCGGTGTCCCACGACACCACGGCCAGGTCCTGCCGGCTCGCCCCCGATGCCAGCGGCGTCACGCCCGCCTCGCCGAGATCGGCCGGCGAGAACGCCCAGGGCAGCAGGTCGCGCAGCACGACGCGGTGCCCCTTGAGGGTGAGGATGTCGAGGTCGAGTCCGTTCTGGAACTCGGCCAGGAACTGGCGGCAATGGCCGCAGGGCGGCGCCGCCTCGAGCGCGATGGTCGCGATCGAGGTGCCGCGCGAAAACGCCCGCGCCGACAGGAACTGCTCGCCATGAATCGCCTCGCCGAGATTGGCGCCGGGAAACTCGACATTGCCGCCGAGGACGAGATCGCCGGTCTCGCGCTCCAGCGCCACGGCGCCGATGAAGAAATCCGAGATCGGCGGCCGCGCGAGCTTGCGGGCATAGGGCACCAGCAGCAGCATCAGTTCGCGGATATCGGCGAGGCCGTGGCGCTCGACCAGTTCGGCGGCGGCGGCGGCCGGGACGACGAGACCGTCGCGCGGGTTGCGGCGACCGGCAAGAATCGCCGCCACCTCGACGGCGACCGTGGGTTCGATCGCCTCGATCAAGGCGTCGCAACGAAGGCCGATCGCCGTGTCCGGCCGGAACCGGTCGATTGAATTCACGCTATGCTCCTGTAGTGCCCCCGATAACCCCGCCAGTTTCGCGAGGCCGTGGCCCCGAGGCAAGCGCCGCAAGTCCCGCATGGTGAATCGCAGCGCTGGAGCCCGGGCTATCCGCCCCGGTTGCTTTGAGGGTCCGAACTAATTCATCCTGCGGGACGGACGTCGCATCGGGCCCTCCTGCCGTCGCGACGCCTGCGGGGATGGGCTGACATGACCGAGAAGCAGGATCCTCACGCGAGGAAGAATGCGACGCTGAAGGACGTGGCGGATGCCTGCGGCCTGTCGATCGCGACCGTCTCGCGCTATCTCAATCACTCGATCAAGCTGCCCAGCGCCACGACCGACCGAATCGACGCGGCGATCGCCGCGCTCCGCTACCAGCCCAATCCGCACGCCCGCAGCCTGAGCCTCGGCCGCTCCGAGACGATCGGCCTCGTCGTGCCCGACATCGCCAATCCCTATTTCGCCCACCTCGCCGCGGCGGTCGAGCAGGCGGCGGCCGAGTTCGGGCTCGGCCTCGTGCTTTGCCCGACGCTGAGCCGCACCGACCGCGAGCTGGACTATCTCGGACGACTGTCGCGCCGGCATGTCGACGGCCTGCTGTTCGTCACCAACAATGGCGACGATCCGGTGCTCGCCGAGGCGCTGCAGGGAGCGACCACCGTCGTCCTGGTCGACGACGAGATCGACGGCGCGACCGCCCCGACGATCATGGCCGACAGCGAACAGGGCGGCTATCTGGCGACCCGGCACCTGCTCGACGCCGGCCATCGCCGCCTCGCCTATGTCGGCGGCCCGGCGGCGCTCTCCAGCAGCAAGAGCCGCAGCGCCGGCTTCCACCGCGCCATCGCCGCCTCCAGCGATGACATCCAGGTTCTGGCGGAGCTGGCGGGCGACTATTCCTCGGCGCATGGCCGTCTCGCGGCCGAGCACGTGCTGGGCCTCGACCCGAGGCCGACCGCCGTCTTCGCGGCGAGCGACGAGATCGTGCTCGGCATGCTCGCCGTCTTCAAACAGCGCGGCGTCAAGGTCGGCGCCGACATCTCCGTCGTCGCCTTCGACGACGTCGGCCCGCTGGAACTGTTCGACCCGCCGCTCACCGCCATCCGCCAGCCCGTGGCGGCGATGGGCCGGCGGGCCGTCGAACGCGTGCTCGGACTGATCAAGGGAAATCCCCCCGAACCGGCGACAGAGATCCTGCCGGTCGAGCTGATCGTCCGCGAATCCGTCAAGCCGCCCCGCTCATGAGGGCGGCGACACCAAAGGAAGAGGCAAGGAAACAGGAATGACCAGGAAGAAGGTTCTGCTCGTCGGCGAGAGCTGGATGTCGAGCGCCACGCACTACAAGGGCTTCGACCAGTTCGGCAGCGTCACCTTCCATCTCGGCGCCGAGCCGCTGGTGAAGGCGCTCGCCGGCAGCGAATTCGAGCTGACCTACATGCAGGCGCACCAGGCGCCGACCGAGCTGCCGCTGACGCTGGAGGGGCTCGACGCCTACGACGCCATCATCCTCTCCGACATCGGCTCCAACTCGATCCTGCTGCATCCCGACGTCTGGCTGCACGGCAAGCCGATGCCGAATCGCGTCAAGCTGCTGCGCGAATGGACGAAGAAGGGCGGCGGCCTCGTCATGATCGGCGGCTACCTGACCTTCCAGGGCATCGACGGACGCGGCCGCTGGGCCCGCACCGCCGTCGAGGAAGCGCTGCCGGTCGATTGCCTGCCGCATGACGACCGCATCGAGGTGCCGGAAGGGTTCCGCGCCGAGATCACCGGCGACCGCGCGCATCCGATCCTCGCCGGCCTCGACGGCGAATGGCCGCTGCTGCTCGGCGCCAACGAGGTCCGCCTCAAGGACCGGGCCGACGTCGAGCTGCTGGCGCGGCTGCCGGAGTCGGAGGGCGGCCACCCGCTGCTCGTCACCGGCAGCTACGGCGAGGGCCGCAGCGTCGCCTGGACCTCCGACATCGGCCCGCACTGGCTGCCGAACAGCTTCGTCGAATGGCCCGGCTACGCGCGGCTCTGGAAGAACGTGCTCGCCTGGGTGACCAAGGCGAGCTGACCGCTCAGAAGATCCCGAGCGTGCGCTGCAGCGCGTTGGAGAAATGCGTCTGCAGCGCCGCTTCGGCCGCGTCGGCGTCGCGCGCCCGGCAGGCCCCGAGCAGCACCATGTGCTCGCGCAGCGTGCGCATGACGATCGAGGTCGTCAGCGTGCGGTCGAGCCGGATCAGCCGCAGATAATTGTGGACGCGGCGATGCGTCGAGACGATCAGCGGATTGCCGAGCGCGCTGATGATCTCGAAATGCAGCGAGGCGTCGATCGCCACGATCTCGGAGGCGATCTCGGCCGTGAAGCCATCCGTCTCGAGCGCCGCCATGCCGCGCTCGTGACGGGCGATCATGGCGTCGAGCTGCTCGTCCGACGCGAATTCGGCATAGGCCCGCACCGCCGGCCGCTCGAGGATGCTGCGCAGCTGATAGGTGTTCCGCGCCAGTTCGAAATCCGCCTTCAGGAAGCGGATGCCGGAGCGCGGGTGGATGGTCAGCAGCCCCTCGGTCTGCAGCACCCGCAGCGCGTCGCGCAAAGGCGCCACCGGCACGCCGATCAGCTTGACCAGATCGTTCTGCGACACGAAGGCGCCGGCCGGCAGCTCGCGGCCGAACAGCCGATCGAGAATGCGCTCATAGGCGACCTCGCTCAGCGAGACCGGCGCGCCCTCGGCCTCACGCTCGCCCACGTCGCCCGCTGCCGCCGCGTCTTGCGGTAAAATCGGATCTGATCTATCAGATCGTCTACGTGACATATCAACTCTCACTTTTGATCGATTAGGCGAGCATAGCATGCGCATCGTGGATTTCCGAATTGTCCGATTCCAGTTCGCCCGCGACCGGGTCATCGGCGACAGTCAGGTCCGCATCGCGCATGCCCATATGGCGACGCTTGAGCTGATCGCCGACAACGGCATGGTCGGTCTCGGCTTCGTGCCGTCGCTGTTCAATTCGCTGCCGTCGCAGGCCGAGATCGAGCGCCTGTTCCGCGCCGAGATCTGGCCGGGTCTCGAGGGCCAGTCGCCGGCGGCGCTCGCCCACAAGCTGACCCGCCCGCGCGGCGGCAACATCCGCGGCAACTCGCTGCCGTTCGGCGAGGGCCTCGACCAGGCGCTGTGGGATCTCGCCGCGAAGCAGCTCGACATGCCGCTCTGGAAGCTGCTCGGCGGCACCAAGACGCGCGTCAAGGCCTATGCCAGCGGCCTCGACTACCACCTTTCCGACGATGATTTCTGCGCGCTGTTCGAGCACGCCGCGTCGATCGGCTACAAGGCCTTCAAGATCAAGGTCGGCCATCCCGACATCGAGCGCGACCTGCACCGCCTCGAGCTTCTGGTGAAGACGGTCGGCAAGCCCGAGGCGATCATGATCGACGCCAACGAGGGCTGGTCGCCGCAGCAGACCGTGCGCAACATGAACAAGATCAAGGATGCCGGCTTCGACATCCTGTGGATCGAGGATCCCTGCCTGCGCTACGATTTCGAAGGCCTGAAGATGATCCGCCAGGGCTGCCCGTTCACCCTGGTCAATTCCGGCGAATATTTCGACGCGCATGGCAAGCGCCAGCTGATCGAGGCGCGCGGCACCGACATGATCAACGTGCATGGCTGGGTGTCGCAGGTGATGCGCATCGGCTGGCTGGCGGCCGAGCACGGCATCCCGGTCAGCCTCGGCAACTCGTTCCTGGAGATCGGCGTCAACATGGCGATCGCCCTCCCCGAGGTCGAATGGCTGGAATACTCGTTCCAGAACTTCGACCACCTGATCGAGAAGCCGTTCGAGATCCGCGACGGCTGGATCTACGCGCATGACCGCCCCGGCCACGGCCTGGTTCTGTCGGAGACGGCGCGCCGCGATTGGGCCGTGCCCGAGGTGCTGGCGAACGAGGACCTGCCGCCGGCGCCGCTGAACACGCGGCTGCCGCACTGAGCGGTCGCCGGCCCCGGAAGACCCGCCGCGCGCCCCAGGCCGCGGCGGCTGGACATGATCTGCGAGGGAGGAAACCAACCATGAAGACGATGAACAGGGTTCTGCGTTCCGGCACGATTCTGGCCGGCGCCATCACCGCGACGCTCGGCGCCGTGTCGATCGCCGCGGCCGAGGACGTCACGCTGACGGTCTGGGACTGGAAGTCGGGCGACCCGACCACCACCGCCTATTACGACAAGGTGAAGGCCGATTTCGAGGCCGCCCATCCGGGCACGACGGTCAAGTACGTCATGCAGCCGCATGACCAGTACTACACGCTGCTCGGCACGGCGATCGCCGCCAGCAAGGGTCCGGACGTGGTGCTGGTGCATGGCGGCTCGCAGGCCAAGGAGCGCATCGCGGCGCTGACCAACCTCTCCGACAAGGTCGCCGACATCAAGGCGCGCGTCGCCGGCTGGGACGAGTTCGCCGGCCCCGACGGCAGCCCCTATGCCGTGCCGATCTCGATCCAGGGCCTCGCCGTCTACTACAACAAGGAACTCTACAAGAAGGCCGGCCTTGATCCCGAGAAGACGCCGAAGACCTGGGCCGAGCTCAAGGAAGTCTGCGAGAAGCTGAAGGCAGCCGAGATCACCTGCTTCGCGCTCGGCAACAAGGAAGGCTACGGCGCCGACTTCTTCTATTCCTCCGCCGCCGCCAACGCGCTGACGCCGGAGCAGCAGGCTGCCTGGACTGCCGGCGACCTGAAGTGGTCGAGCCCGGAGATCAAGGCGATCGTCCAGGCCTGGGTCGATACCCAGAAGGACGGCTGGTATGCCGAGGGCGCCAACTCGACCGCCAAGTTCATGGACGAGTACCAGAGCTTCGAGCGCTCCGAGAACGCCAACACGATCGGCCTGCTCTCCGACGTGGCGCACTGGAAGGAATTCGACGAGTTCCTCGAGCCGCAGAATGTCGGCGTCTTCGTCATGCCGCCGGTGACGGCGAGCGTGAACGAGACGCTCAAGATGCCGCTCGCCGGTGGCATCGGCTACGGCGTGACCAAGTTCTCGCCGAACCAGGACCTCGCCATCGCGCTCGCCAAGAGCTTCGCCGAGACCCCGAACATGCAGGTGTTCTTCGAGGCGGCCGGCGCGGTTCCGTCCGATACCGCCGTCGACACCTCCAAGGTCGAGAGCCCCTCGGCCAAGGTCGTGCTCGGCTCGCTCTCGAACGGCGCGGGGCTGCTGCACAACAACACCTCGACCGCCGAGACCGAGGAATGGCATCGCCAGAGCCAGATGCTGTTCACCGGCGAGACCACCGTCGACAAGGCCGTCGCCCGCCTCGACGAGGTCCAGGCCCAGGCCAAGAAGAAGTAAGGCGCAAGCTTCCCGCCCGGCGCCGCTTACC
>JAEWAD010000025.1 GCA_023391905.1 Pseudomonadota bacterium
CGACCACTACCGGACGCGACTGACCCACACGATCGAGGTGGCGCAGATCGCCCGCGCCCTGGCGCGCGCCCTCCGTCTTGACGAGGACCTCGCCGAAGCGATCGCGCTCTCGCACGATCTCGGCCACACGCCCTTCGGTCATGCCGGCGAGCGGGCGCTCGACCGTGTCATGCGCGATCATGGCGGCTTCGATCACAATGCTCAGAGCCTGCGGGTCGTCACCAAGCTCGAGCGACGCTACCCGCAGTTCGACGGTCTCAACCTCTCCTGGGAAGCGCTGGAGGGGCTGGTCAAGCACAACGGCCCGCTGGTCGACCGCGAAGGCAAGGGCGTCGGTTCCTATGCGGGCAAGACATTGCCGGCGGCGATCCTCGACTATGTGGCGGAGCAGGACCTGCAGCTCGCGACCTATGCCTCGGCCGAGGCCCAGGCGGCGGCGATTGCCGACGACATCGCCTATGACGCGCACGACATCGACGACGGCCTGCGGGCTGGGCTGCTGCATGTCGACGGCCTGCGCGAGGTCGAGTTCCTGAAGGAGATCATCGACGAGATCGATGCGCGCCATCCGGGCCTGGAAAAGCCGCGCCTCGTCAACGAGGTGGTACGGCGCGTGATCACACGGATGATCGAGGACGTGATTGGCGAGTCGCTGCGGCGGCTCGGTGACGCGAGACCGGAAACGGCCGACGCGCTCCGGCATGCCGGCCGGCCGATGATCGCTTTTTCCGGCGAGCTGGCCGATGCCGATAGGGCGATCAAGACGCATCTCTGGTACAACGTCTACCGGCATCCCCGCGTCATGCACGTAATGACGGCGGCGGAGGGTGTGGTGGAGCGCCTTTTCGAGCGCTACTGGCGGGATCCCGACGCGCTGCCGACGGAATGGCAGCGCGGGCTCGATCCCTCCGATTCCCACCGTCGCGCCCGTCGCATCGCTGATTTTCTGGCGGGGATGACGGATCGCTATGCACTACGCGAGCACCGACGCCTGTTTGACGCTTCGCCCGATTTGGGATAGGCGCGCACAAGAGTTTCCTAAATCAGCCCGAAGGGCGCCAATCCGTCATGAATATCTTCCGCGATTTCACCGCACGCGTCACATCCGCCGTCGAGGTCATCCTGGCCGCGCGCGAGAGCGCCCCGGTCGATCTCTCGCGCATCGTCGTCGAGCCCCCGCGCGACGCCGCCCATGGCGACCTCGCGACCAATGCCGCCATGGTCCTCGCCAAGCCGCTCGGCCTGAAGCCGCGCGATCTCGCCGAAGCGATCGCCGGCCGGCTGCGCGACGACGAGGACGTCGCCTCGGTGGACGTCGCCGGTCCCGGCTTCATCAATCTCACGCTCGCCGCGCCCTATCGCGCCCACGCGCTCAAGGCGCTGGTGGAAGCGGGCCAGGACTATGGCCGCAGCCGGCATGGCGGCGGCCGCAAGATCAATGTCGAGTATGTTTCGGCCAATCCGACCGGCCCGATGCATGTCGGTCATTGCCGCGGCGCCGTGGTCGGCGACGCGCTCGCCAACCTGCTCGACTGGGGCGGCTATGCCGTCACCAAGGAATACTACATCAACGATGCCGGCGGTCAGGTCGACGTCCTCGCCCGTTCCGCCTTCCTGCGCTATCGCGAGGCGCTCGGCGAGACGATCGGCGCGATCCCGGAAGGGCTCTATCCCGGCGACTACCTGATGCCGGTCGGCGCCGCGCTGGCCGACGTGCATGGCCGCAAGCTTCTCGACATGCCGGAATCGGAGTGGCTGCCGATCGTCCGCGACGCCGCGATCAGCGCCATGATGGTGATGATCCGCGACGACCTGGCGCTGCTCAACGTGCATCACGACGTCTTCTTCTCCGAGCGTTCGTTGAACGGGCCGGATGGCGACAAGATCGCCGCGACGATCGCCGACATGGAAAAGAAGGGCTTCGTCTATCGCGGCACGCTGCCGCCGCCGAAGGGCCAGCTTCCCGAGGATTGGGAAGATCGCGAGCAGCTGCTGTTCCGCGCCACCGATGTCGGCGACGACATCGATCGGCCGCTGATGAAGTCGGATGGCAGCTACACCTACTTCGCCGGCGACGTCGCCTACTTCAAGGACAAGTTCGACCGCGGCTTCCAGCAGATGATCTACGTGCTGGGCGCGGACCATGGCGGCTATGTGAAGCGCCTCCAGGCGGTCGGTCGCGCTATCTCGGGCGGCACGGCCTCGGTCGATGTCCTGCTCTGCCAGCTGGTGAAGCTGTTCCGCGCCGGCGAGCCGGTCCGCATGTCGAAGCGCTCGGGTGACTTCATCACCCTGCGCGAGGTGGTCGAGGAGGTCGGTCGCGACGCCGTCCGCTTCATGATGCTCTATCGCAAGAGCGACGCGCCGCTCGACTTCGACTTCCAGAAGGTGACCGAGCAGTCGAAGGACAACCCGGTCTTCTACGTCCAGTACGGCCACGCCCGCGCGGCCTCGATCCTGCGCAATGCCGCGCAGGAGCTGCCCGCGCTCGATCTGTCGGCCTCGGCGCTGGCCGCCGCGGACCTGACGCTGCTCGATGATCAGGGCGAGCTGGGCCTGCAGCGGCGCCTGGCGGAGTTCCCGCGAATCATCGAATCGGCGGCGGATGCGCACGAACCGCATCGCATCGCCTTCTACCTCCATGAACTTGCAGCAGAGTTCCATCAACAGTGGAACCGGGGTAAAGATCTGCCGCAATTACGCTTTATTAACTCTGAAGAACCACAGTTGACTGCGGCTCGGCTTGCCCTTGTTCATGCCACAAAGCTGGTGCTGTCATCCGGTTTGCTGGTTCTCGGGGTTAACGCGCCCGAAGAGATGCGGTGAGGCTTCTCTCGGAGCTTTGCGTCCGACAGACGAACCACATCGGGTAAGACGGAAAGTGGAGCGCGATGGCAGATCGCTACGATAACTCGTTCTCGCGTCGGGCCCCCGCCGACGGGAACACGGGGCGACGCAACGAGCAGTCGTCCGCCGCGGAAGACGACCCCCTGGTCGAGTTGGCGCGGATCGTGTCCGGCAAGTCGAGTTTTGATGACATCGTCGGCAGCCGAGCCCCCATGGCCGCGCCGACCGTGCGGCCGAGCCAGGCCAGCCATGCCGGCGACATGTCGTTCGATCTTGAATCCGAGCTGATGAACGACCTGCAGTCGTCGTTCGACCCGACGGTGCGCGCA
>JAEWAD010000371.1 GCA_023391905.1 Pseudomonadota bacterium
GCCGGCGCGTCATTGACGCCGTCGCCGACCATCATTACCGGCCCGGCCGCGCGGGCCGCGACGACGACATCGACCTTGTCCTGCGGCTTGAGGTCGGCCTTCAGCTCGTCGATCGCGAGCTGCCGCGCCACAGGCTCGGCCACGGCGGCACGGTCTCCGGTCGCGAGCACGATGCGCGCGATTCCGGCAGCGCGCAGGCGCTGGATCACGGTGGCGGCGTCTGCCCGCAGCGGATCGGACATGACCAGCGTGCCGGCGAGGACGCCGTCGACGACCACGTCAATCGTCGCGGCGCTGCCGGGAAAGCCGGGCTTCCAGATCTTCGCGCCGGGCTTCAGATAGCTCCGCGCATAGGCGGATCCGCCGACGACGACCTGGTGGCCGTCGACGGTCCCGGCCAAACCTTCGCCGGCGGTTTCCTGGATCTCGGTCGGGGTCGAGAGCCGGAGCGATCGCGCCTGCGCGGCCTTGATCAGCGCTTCCGCCATGACATGGGTGGACGCCTGGTCGAGCGATGCGGCGAGGCGCAGGATCTCGTCGGGCTGCTGCTCCGGCGCCGCCCAGATGTCGGAGAGCTCTGCACGTCCATGCGTGAGCGTGCCGGTCTTGTCGAGGACGGCGATGCGGGCGCGGCCGAGCGCCTCGAGCGCGCCACCGCCCTTGATCAGGACGCCGAGTTTCGCCGCGCGGGAGATGCCGGAGATGATCGCGACCGGGACGGCGAGGATCAGCGGGCAGGGGGTCGCCACGACCAGCACGGCGAGGGCGCGAATCGGATCACCGGTCCAGATCCAGGCGCCGCCGGCGAGCAGGAGCGTCAGGGCGAGGAACCAGAGGGCATAGCGATCGGCCATGCGGACGGCCGGCGCCTTCGACTTCTCGGCCTCCTCGACGAGGCGGACGATCGCCGCATAGGCGCTTTCCGAGGCGGGGCGCAGCGCGACGAGATCGAACGACGCGCCCACTGCCGTCGTGCCGCTCAGCGCTTCCTCGTCACGGCGCAGCGTGACGGGCAGAGACTCGCCGGTCAGCGCGGAGGTGTCGATCACGGCCTCGTCGCTGGCGACCGTGCCATCGACGGGCAGGACCTCGCCCTGGCGGATCAGCAGCGTGTCGCCCGGCATCACGGTTTCGATCGGCACTTCGTCGAGGCCGTCTTCCGTGTGCTTCATGGCCGTGCGGGCGACCCGGCCGAGCAGGGCCGTCATCTCGCGGCGCGCGCGGCGCTCGGCATAGTTCTCGAGATATTGGCCGCCGGCATACATGAGGGCGACCACGTTGCCTGCCAGTTGCTCGCCGAAGACGAGCGCCGCCGTCATCGAGAGGGCCGCGATGATGTCGAGGCCAGCATCGCCGCGTCGCAGCGAGGTGACGATCTGCGCGAACAGGCTGAGGAGAACGGGGAGGGTTGCGAAGCCCCAGACGAAGGACGCCGATCCGCGACCTCCGATGAGATAGAGCAGGATGCCGGCGGCGAGCCCGCCAAGCGCCACGGCGACCAGCGCGACATTGCTGGACCAGATCGGCCTACGCCCCTGCTGCATCCTGTTTTCCTGCTCCCGCGCGGATCGGCATGCGGGCCGGTTCCCGCATGAGTCGATGCCGGAGACAGCAGCGCACTTTCGCAGCCTTGTCGATGGGACGGATTGGTTTCAGCCGGCTTCCAGCACGTCCTTCAGGACAACCGCCTGATTGTGCGTCTCGTCCTTGGCGCCGAACAGCAGCGTCGTCACGCGGCCGTCGCATTGCTCGCGGAGAGCGGCGACGGCGTCCGGCCTCTCCGCCAGCTCCGCACGGTAGCGGCGCTCGAACTCCTCCCAGTTCGAAACCTCGTGGTGGAACCACTTTCGCAGCGCGTCGGAAGGAGCGAGATCCCGCGCCCAGAGATCGAGCGCCGCCTCCTCCTTCTTGATGCCGCGCGGCCAGAGGCGGTCGACGAGCACCCGGAAGCCGTCGGAGGGCGAGGGCGGATCATAGATGCGCTTGAGCCGGATCATGGCACCGTTCCCCGTGTTGCGCGCCGGAGGTCAATCGGCTCGGGCCGCTGGCTGGCGTTGGCCGACTGCTTCTGGCGCGCCTGTCGCGGCCTGCTGGGCGCGCTGGCCGAACCAGATGCTTCCGAGCACGATCACCATGCCGGCGATCTGGGCCGGGCTCAAGCTCTGGCCGAGCCACCACCAGCCGAGCAGCACGGCGGTCAGCGGGCTCAGGAAGCCGAGCGGCGACACGACCGACGGGCCCAGCTTGGCGATGCCGCGGAACCAGAGGATGTAGGTCAGCGCCGCGCCGATCAGGCCGAGATAGGCGAGGCCGGCCAAGTTGGCGCCGGTGAGAGGCGGCAGCGCCGGCTCGAACCAGAGCGCCACGGGCAGCAGCAACAGTCCGCCAGCGGTCAGCTGCCAGGCGGTGAAGGCGAGCGGCGAGACGGGCGGTTGCCACTTCCGCGTCAGCACCGTGCCGAACGCCATGGAAACGGCGCCGGCGAGGCCGGCCAGGATGCCGATCGGATCGAGCGCGGCGTTCGGCGTCAGGATCAGCAGCGCCACGCCGCCAATGCCGGCTGCGGCCGCGACGATGGCCCCGAGACGCGCCGCCGAACCGAGCAGGGCATGCGCCAGCAGGATGACGATGAGTGGCTGAATCGCGCCGACCGTGGCCGCGACGCCACCCGGCAGGCGATAGGCTGAGACGAACAGCATCGCCCAGAAGATCGAGAAGTTGAGCGCGCCCAGCACGAGCACGCGCGGCCACCAGATGCCGTGCGGCAATTGCCGGACGGCGAGAAGGAGCAGCAGGCCGGCGGGCAGGGCGCGGAAGACCGAGACGGTCAGCGGGTAGCCCTGCGGCAGGAGTTCGGTCGTGACCAGATAAGTGCTGCCCCAGATGGTCGGCGCAACGGCGGTGAGGACGAGGTCGAGATTGCGCGGCATGACGGGGTCTCGCGATTTATCTTGATATCAAGATAGATGAATTCATCTTGACGTCAAGATATCTCCATGCGCGAATGCGGCATGGATCACGTTGACGAGATTTTGCGGCAGTGGAACCGCGAGCGGCCCGACCTCGACGTCGGGCCGATGGGGCTGATCGGCCGGCTCGGCCGCATCGTGCATTATCTGACCCGCGAGATGGACAAGACCTTCGCCGCGTTCGGGTTGACGGGGGCGAGCTTCGACGTTCTGGCGACGTTGCGCCGGGCCGGGGCGCCCTACAGCCTGTCGCCGGGGGATCTACTCGCCACGATGATGATCACGTCGGGGACGCTGACCAACCGGATCGACCAGCTGGAGAAGGCGGGACTCGTGGTCCGCGCGAGCAATCCCGAAGACGGTCGCAGTGTTATCATTTCGCTAACCGAAACGGGCCTCGCGACGATCGATGCGGCGGTGACGGCGCATGTCGAGACGCAGAAGCGCCTGGTCTCGGTCCTGCCGGCCGAGGAGCGGGCTCTGCTCGACGTCCATCTGCGCGCCTTCCTCGCCGGCATCGCGGCCCGGAGCTGAGGCGAGCGGTTCAGTTTCTGGACGCGTGCCGGGCCTCGTGCTCGAGCAGCCAGCGCTTGCGGTCGGTGCCGCCGCTGTAGCCGGTGAGCGCACCGTCGGCGCCGACCAGTCGGTGGCAGGGGATGACCACGCAGAATGGATTGGCGCCGTTGGCATGGCCGACGGCGCGGGCCGATTGCGCCCGGCCGAGCTGTGTCGCCAGCCCGCCATAGGCGAGCGGCGCACCCGGCGGGACGGCGCGCAGCGCCCGCCAGACCTCCTGCTGGAACGGCGTGCCGTCCGTTTTTACGGCGATCCGCTCGAGCGCGGCGATCTCTCCGGCGAAATAGTCCCGCATCGCGCTGGGGATCGCGGCCGGCACGGCGCCGGGGGCGACCGTGTAGCCGCCCGCGCCGAGACGGCGGATGAGGAGCCGGTCGAGTCGGGCCTCGCAGCCGACGAAATCCGCCGCGCGCAGAAAACCCTCCGCGTCGGCGGCGAGCAGCATGGCGCCGATCGGCGTTTGGATCGTCTCCAGCACCAGCCGCGTCGTCATCGATCAGCTCGCATCGTGGAAGATGATGCCGAGCGTGTGGCGGCGGCCGGAGCGGACGCGACTGACGCCGTGGCGGAGATTGACGCGGTAGCTGCCCTTGGTGCCCTGGACCGGGCGGTTGTGCACGGCGAAGGCGACGGCGTCGCCCTGGCGGAGCGGCACCACCTCGGCCCGGCTCTGCATGCGCGGCCGCTGCTCGGTCAGCACGAACTCGCCGCCAGTGAAGTCGGCGCCCGGCTCCGACAGCAGGATCGCCACCTGCAGCGGGAAGGCGAGGGCGCCGTAGAGGTCCTGGTGCAGGCAGTTGAAATCGCCTGGCCCGTAGCGGAGCAGGAGCGGCGTCGGCCGCGCCTGCCCGGCCGCGTGGCAGAGCGCCAGATAGTCGGCGGGGCGCTCGGGATAGCGCGTCGGCTCGCCCATGCGCGAATTCCAGTCATTGGCGATCGTCGCGAGCTTCGGATAGAGCGCCGTGCGCAGATCGCGAACCAGATCCGGCAGCGGATAGCGGAAATAGCGGTATTCGCCCTTGCCGAAGCCGTGCCGCGCCATGTGGATGTGGGCGCGGAAATGCGCCTCCTCGTCATAGAGCGCGGCGATCCCGCGGCATTCCTCGGTCGTCAGCAGGTTCTCCAGCACGGCATTGCCGTAGCCGTCGAGATCGGCGGCGAGACGCTCCCAGTCCAGGCGGCCGACGCGGTCGTCGGCCGCTTCGATGCTGTTCATCGCGAGGGGCGCGGCGCTCATGCCTGCGCCTCCTTCTCGAGCAGCGCCTGCTTGCGCTGGACGCCCCAGCGATAGCCGGAGAGCGCTCCGTCGTTCCGCACCACGCGGTGGCAGGGGATCGCCACCGCGATGGCGTTGGCGGCGCAGGCCCCGGCGACCGCCCGCATCGCGTGCGGCGCACCGATGCGCTTGGCGATGTCGCGATAGCTGACCGTCTCGCCGGCCGGGATGGCGCGCAGTGCCTGCCAGACCCGCTGCTGGAATGCCGTGCCGCGCACGTCGAGCGGCAGGTCAAGGCCGATCGCCGGCGCCTCGACGAAGCCGATCACCTTTGCCACCAGCTGCTCGAACTCGGCATCGCCGCCGATCAGGTTGGCATTCGGAAACTGGTCCTGCAGCTCTCGCGCCAGCTGGTCCGGATCGTCGCCGAGCGCGATCGCGCAGATGCCCTTGGCGCTCTGGGCGACGAGGATGGCGCCGAGCGAGCATTGCGCCAGCGCGAACCGGATGTCGGTATCGGCGCCCCCGGCGCGATAGGCCGTCGGCGTCATGCCGAGCATCGCATTGGAGGTCGCATAGAAGCGACCGCTCGAATTGAAACCGGCATCATAGATCGCCTCGGTGACGCTGGCGGAGCCGTCCGCGAGCTGCTTGCGGGCGCGGGCGACCCGCTGGGCCGCCGCATAGGCCTTCGGCGTCACGCCGGTCACGGCCTTGAAGACGCGGTGGAAGTAATACGGGCTCATGCCAACCGCTTGGGCGAGCTTGGCCAGAGCCGGCGGCGTCTCGGCCGCCTCGATGGCGCGGCAGGCGCGCGCGATCGTCTCCGCATGCTGCTCGGCGAGCGAGGCGGCGTTGGGCGTGCAGCGCCGGCAGGCGCGGAAGCCGGCCGCCTCCGCCTCGGCGGGACCGGCATGGAAGGCAACGTTCTCCGGCTTCGCCTGGCGAGCCGGGCAGGAGGGCCGGCAATAGACGCCGGTGGTCCGGACCGAATAGACGAACTGGCCGTCAAAGGCCCGGTCGCGCGCGATTACGGCCTGCCAGCGCGGATCACGCTCGGCCGGTGCGACGGTCTCGATCTTGGGTTCGGTCCTGGCCTCGGCGGCCGGGACGGTCTGGTGGAGGGCGTGGGCCATGGGCTTTATCCTTCGCATGGATCGTGCCCTGTAGGTAAGCCTCGCCAAAGCCGGCCGCACTCCGCGGCTTGCTTTCAAATCGCCGTGCCCGCCGCGCGCGTCGCGGAAGTGGTCGAGCCCCCTTCAACGTCGCCGGACCGGGCCATCCGCGCAGCGTCCCAAGGGCCGCGCGGACAGGGTTGTGGGAGCCGATTGTCCTGCGTTTTGGGGAGCTCCTGGCGCTGCCGGCCGGCCTCGCTTTCGACGCGCGACCGATGCTTTTCAAGGCCGATTCCCCAGCGTAAAGTGGAGGCATCGAAGCTGGGCCGTGGCCCTGGTCGCGCTGGCTTCCGCCCATGCTTGCCTCTTCCGGCGACAGAACAGTCCGTGGTCCGAGGCGCATTGTCTGAGACGAACGAGACTGCCGTTCGCAAGCCGTCATTTGCCTTTTCGTTGAACCAACGGTTTCAGGTGGAGGAGTGAAATGGCCGATATCAAGCAAGAAGACGTCGACAAGCACGATGAGCTCAACAAGCCCCCGCGCAGCGCCGAAGAGCTTCGTCAGGAGATCCTGCAGGAGCGCCTGGCGGAGGCGAACAAGGCGCGCGAGCAGCAGACGAAGCAGAACGAGGCGCTGAACCAGTTCGCGGAGAGCTTCCTGCACGACCAGATCAGCGAAGACGAAGTCGAGACGGTTCGGCGCGTGGCGCTGAATGCCGTCAAGAACGGCCAATACGAGGCCATGGTCTACAGCTTTCCCTCGTCGCTCTGCACGGACAAGGGGCGGGCCATCAACAGCGCCGATCCCGCATGGCCCGAAACGCTGCAGGGCAAGGCCAAGCAGTTCTACGAGCGCTACCTCGAATACGGCAAGCCGCAGGGCTTCAAGCTCAGCGCCATGATCATCAATTTCCCGGACGGCTTCCCGGGCGACGTCGGCTTCTTCCTAAGCTGGAAGGACGACGTCAAATAGGCTTGCCGTCCGGGTTCCGGGTGTCGCCTCACCCGGGCTCGGACAGGATATCGGGCACGATGTTGCGCGGCGTGACGTCGTCGACGAAATTGTCCGGCCGCTTCTGCCGCTTGCCGAACTTGGGCTTCTCGAACGGGACGCGCTCGTACGGGATCGAGCTCAGGATGTGCGAGATGCAGTTGATCCGCGCTCGCTTCTTGTCGTTCGAGGGAACGATCCACCAGGGCGCGTGACGGGTGTCCGTCGCGCGGATCATCTCGTTGTAGGCCTTGGTGTAATCCCACCAGCGGTTATAGGACTCGATGTCCATCGGGCTGAGCTTCCACTGCCGGAGCGGGTCCTTGACGCGCTGCTGGAAGCGCTTTTCCTGTTCCTCCTCGCTCACGTCGAGGAAGTATTTGAGCAGGGTGATGCCACCCTCGACCAGCGCCGCCTCGAAGCGCGGCGTCTGTTCGAGGAAGCGGCGCGCCTTCTCCTCGGTGCAGAAGCCCATGACGCGCTCGACGCCCGGACGATTGTACCAGGAGCGATCGAAGATCACGATCTCGCCGCCGGCCGGCAGATGCTGGATGTAGCGCTGCATGTACATCTGCGTCTTTTCGCGATCGGTCGGCGCCGGCAGCGCGACGACGCGGAACACGCGCGGGCTGACGCGCTCGGTGATGCGCTTGATCACCCCGCCCTTGCCGGCGGCGTCGCGGCCCTCGAAGATGATCGCGATGCGGGCGCCCGATTTCTTGACCCAGGCCTGCAGATGCGACAGCTCGACCTGCAGCCGGGTCAGCTCCGTGTCGTAGTCCTTGCCCTCGGCCTTCTCGGCGACCGATTCCGCAAGCTTCGCCTCCTTGCCGTTTTCCTTGTTCTTGTCGTGGTTCTTGTCTTTGCCCTTGGCCATGTCGCTCTCCCAATCCACGATTGAAAACAATGGGTTCAAGTCTCGGCTTCAAATGAAGTGTAGGCGTCCTCGAGGATCTCGAAGATCATGGCGGCGCCAATGACGTCGATGACGCCGGCCCGGCGAAGCAGCTCGCGCGCTTCCGTATGCAGTTCGGCCAGGCCGAAGCGGATGCCGCGATTGCGCAGTTCGATGCAGATCTCGCGCAGCATGCCGGCGGCCGAGCTGTCCATCTGCGCGATGGCGCTGGCGTCGATCAGCAGCCAGCGCGTATCAGGCGGCAGGCCGTCGGCGATGGCGCGCAGGCGCTGCTCGACATAGTCGATGTTGAAGAACAGCAGGCTGCCCTGCACCAGGCAGACGGCGAAGCCGGGCACCGGGCGGGCGTCCGGCGTGCGGTGCAGCTTGTAGAAGCCGTCACGGTTGGGAACGCGGCCGAGCAGCGCGTCGCGCGGGAACATCAGCTTGCGCAGCAGATAGACCAGCGTCGCGCCGATCGCGATGACGACGCCGTTCAGCACGCCGAGGC